>NZ_JBFTNV010000038.1:0-70368 GCF_056397645.1 Rhizobium sp. 05L429
TTCAATACGGCGTAAGAGCGGACTTCAATACGGCGTAAGAGCGGACAAGGCGCATCCAGCCCTCGAAATTATCAGGATCGGCAGACAGTTTGGCATCCAGGCTCTCCACCATGCCGCGGATCATCTGCTGCCGGTCGCCGCTGTTCATCGTCTCGGCCGCTGCGACATCTTCGGCCGTCGGGCCGCCCGGTGCGGCAGGCTCACCTGCAGAGGCGACCGCCGTGCCGCCGTTTTTGGCGATGTGCTCGTTGACCAGCGGCAGCCACGGCGCATCGGCCGGCGACTGCCTGGCGAGATCCTCGAAGGCACCCCGCGCCTCGCCGGGTCGGCCAGCCTGCTCCAGGCTCAGCGCGATGTAGAAACGCGCACGCGGGTTGTTCCGCTCAAGAGATAGCGACCGTTCCAGCACCTTGCGCGCATCTTCCGTCACCACACCTTCGGAGATCGCCATCAGCGTTTCGGCAAGACCGTCGAGGCGCGCGGGGCTTGGGCCAAGCAAACGGATGGCGTTGCGATAGGCGGTCTCGGCATCGGAAATACGCATGGTGCTGAAGTAGATCGGCGCCAGCACATCCCAACCTTTGCCGTCGTCAGGATTCTGCGCCAGATGCCGCTCCGCCTTGGCGACGAGAACGGCCATATCATTGCCGGGATTGGCAAGCCGGGCTTCCAGCGGCTGGGACGGCAGGTCGGGCCTGCCGGTATTCATGTAAAGACAGAGCCCGATGACCGGCAGGAGCAGCACGATGAAGGCTTCGGTCAGGCGGTGATGCCTTGCAGGCTTGCCTTCTTCGGTCGGAGCAACACCGGAAACGGCGATCAGCCGGCGGCCGATCTCCGCGCGGGCGTAATCGGCCTCGTCAGCACTGATCAGGTCGCCCGAGAGATCCCTGTCGAGTTCGCGCAACTGGTCGCGATAGACGGCAGCCTCACCGGCACGCGTATTTTCGGCCGCCTTCGCTCCACGCAAAAGAGGGTAAAGCAGAATGGCGGCAACGGCCGCCGTCAGGATAGCCACGAGAATCCAGAACAGCATATCGGCCCAAATACTTGAAGCGTGCGCCCTTTCCAACTGCCAATGCCTGAATGACGAAGATTTGAGGCTATTGGCCGCAAGATAACGGGAAGAGAGATCAGCCGAGCGGCGACCAGGTGCCATCTTCGTTGCGACAGGCGACACCGCGTGCCAGCGTATCCTTGCCATCGACAGTGACGGTGTGAGTGTACTGGCGGCAGTTCTGCGAGCCTACCTGATAAGGCGCTGCGACCACGACGCTGCCCTTGGCATCGCGACCGGTCCAGGTGACCGGCTGCCCGACGCCGGCGCCTTCCAGAGCACGGTATTCAGCTTCCAGCGCCCGCTGCTTGTCGCTGTCACCAAGCTCTACGCCGGTGTGGCCGACGATACCGCCCTGCAAAGCCGCGATGAAAGCGGCCGAAGCCGGAGGCTTGCCGCCGCCGAAAAGACCGCGCGTAGAACCTTTCGTCGTCGTGCAGCCAGAGAGCGCAACGGCGACGATAAGGGAAGAAACGATCATGCCYTGCCAACGTAGAGTCATTGCAATCGAACCACGATCAGGGGTGTCAACATAAGCCGATCGAAGTGCAGCGTCCCCGTGTCAGCATTAAGGCAAAGCATGCTATACATTTGCCACTATCTTTGTGACATCAAGCAGTTGCTCATGCAACATCCTTTGTCACAGCCGGCAGGATAAGCTTGGCTTTCAGCCCGCCCCATTCCCCGCGAGTGAGTTCCAGGCGGCCCTGATACTCATTGGAAATCTCCGTGACGATGGAGAGGCCAAGGCCGGTTCCGGGCTTGCTTTCGTCCAGCCGCCGGCCGCGCTTCAGCGCTTCGCGGATCTGGTCGGGCTCCAGCCCCGGGCCGTCATCCTCGACGGCAAGCTCGACCCAATGCTTGCGGGCGCTGGCTTCTATTCCCTTCACATCCTCGCCGGCTTCGACCGCCGAGAGACGCACCTTGCTCCTGGCAAAGCGCGCGGCGTTTTCCAACAGGTTGCCGACCGTCTCCTCGAGATCCTGCTGCTCCATGGCAACAGCCAGGTGTGGCGGCTGGACGACCAGTTCGAATTCGGTCTCGACGTTCAGGCGGCGCATGACGCGCACCAGCCGCTCCAGCGCCGGCTCGGCCTCGGTTCGGGCCAGCACGGTTTCGCGCTGGGCGGCAATGCGCGCCCGGTTGAGATAGGACTGCACCTGCCCCTGCATGGCCTCGGCCTGGTTGCGCACCAGTTCGCCATGCGACTTTTCAAGCACGCGCGCCTCGTTCAGCAGCACGGCGATCGGCGTCTTCAGCGAGTGGGCGAGATTGCCGACCTGCATGCGGGCCCGCTCGACGATGCGGCGGTTGCTGTCGATCAAGGCGTTGACCTCATTGGCAAGCGGCAGGATCTCGCGCGGGAAATCGCCCTTCAGCTGCTCGCTTTCGCCGGCGCGAACGCGTTCAAGGGCTGCGCGCGCCTTGTCGAGCGGCTTCAGGCCATAGAGAATGGCGAGCGCATTGACGATGAGACTGCCGACGCCGAAACCGGCAAGCGCCAGATAGAGCCGGTGGGAGAAATTGCGGACATCGTCCTCGACGACGTCGACATTGCCGGTGACGCGGAAGCGCGCGGCGCGGCCATCGGTGTCKAGCACCACTTCGGTTTCGGCCACCTGCACCCGGTTTCCGGAGGCGTCCGTCACCTGGTAATAGCGCTCGTAATTCTTGTCGAAAGGGGCTTCCACGACCGACAGAACGGGGATGGTCGCCGAACCGAGCGACGGCGAAACGAGTGGTGCCGTCGTATAGGTGCCTAGCGGTTCGACCACCCAGTACCAGCCGGTTTTCGGCTGGGCGAAACGCAGGTCGCCAAGCTGCGGGCTGCCCGCGAGCGCGCCCTGATCGCCGATCGTCACGGAATTGATGACATTATAGAGCTGGGCGCGCAGCAGGTCTTGAAAGCCCCGCTCCGCGCTTCGTCTGTAGAGTGTCGAGATCAACAGGCCGATCACCACCAGTGCCACCGTCGACCAGACCGTGGTCAGGAGCAGCACGCGTGCGGTGAGTGACTTAATTCGCATTGGTCGGCGTTTGGATGCGGTAACCGAGACCGCGCACCGTTTCGATCAGGTCAACGCCCATCTTCTTGCGCAAGCGGCCGACGAAGACCTCGATCGTATTGGAATCGCGGTCGAAATCCTGATCGTACATATGCTCGACCAGCTCCGTGCGCGACACCACCTCGCCCATGTGATGCATGAGATAGGCAAGCAGCCTGTATTCATGCGAGGTGAGCTTCAGCGCCACGCCATTGACGATCGCCTTGGAGGACTTGGTATCGATCCGCACCGGGCCGCAGACGATTTCGGAGGAGGCATGGCCGGCCGCACGGCGGATAAGCGCGCGGATGCGGGCCAGCACTTCCTCGACATGGAAGGGCTTCGTCACATAGTCGTCGGCGCCGGCATCGATCCCGGCCACCTTGTCGCTCCAGCGGTCGCGGGCAGTCAGGATCAGCACAGGCACGGTGCGGCCGGCGCCGCGCCATTTTTCGAGCACTGTCACGCCATCCAGTTCGGGCAGGCCGATATCGAGAATGATGGCATCATAGGGCTCGGTATCGCCGAGGAAATGGCCTTCCTCGCCATCGAACGCCTGATCGACGACATACCCCGCCTCTTTCAGCGTGTCGCTCAGCTGCCGGTTCAAATTGACGTCGTCTTCGACTACCAGAATGCGCATCGCTTCGCCTTCATCCGCTGCAAATCACTGATGATATGAATAAGCCGATTCCGTTTACATCGGAACCTTTACCGTCACCTTGCGCGGACGCTGGCCATTGCCCTGAACGAGAACGGTGATGATGCAGGCGTCGCCCACCGGCTGCACGGAAAGAAGCTGGCCACCCGTCTCGTCCACGACCTGCTGGGCTGCGGCGCTGCAATCGCGCGCTACACGCAGGACAAGCGTGTGGGTATCGTCCGGTGAGGGCGCCGAAACCGCCAGCCCGGCGGCCAATGCTGCGACGCTCAGAGGAGAGGCCATGTGCTGTGCTTTCAATGTAATGCCAACTTGTCCCGAATATGTACTCAAGCGACCTGAATGGCAAATGAATGCACGGCAATGCAGGCCTTTTAGAACAATTCTCGACTATTGCGCGAAATATACGCGATTCCTGAATGATGGGCAGAAAATGCCGTTAACACACTCTGTCGCAAGGGAAATCTTGGCGCCTTCAAAATCCGTACCGGATTTGTTCGATCGACGCCTTTCGCCATCAGGTTGAAGCTGCTATCGCTTGGTCCACCTTCATTCATTTCATTCCAGAATCCATGCAAAAATCATTTTCGCTTCGTACGGCGCAGACGGTTGGCGTGCTCGCCGTCACCCAGCTTATCGGCTGGGGCACCACCTTCGATATGCTCGGTGTCATGGGCCGTGTCATTGCGCCCTCGCTGGGGCTGCCGAATGAAGCGATCTTCGCCGGCCTGACCGTCATKATGGTCATCAGCGCACTTGCCGGTCCCACCACCGGGCGTTGGCTCGGCCGCTATGGCGCGGCCAAGGTGCTGGCCGCCTCGTCGATCACCTTCGCGATCGGCCTGCTGCTGCTTGCAGCCGCCACCAATATCATCGTCTATGGCCTCGCCTGGGTCGTCATCGGGCTCGGCGGGGCGCTCGGCCTTTCGGCACCCTGCTACACGGCCGTCGTGGAGCGCGAGGGCGCAAACAGCAAACGCGTCATTGCCATCCTGATGCTGTTCACGGGCTTGTCGGCCACCATCTTTTGGCCGATCCTGACGCTTCTCAACGAGAGCTTCGGCTGGCGCGTCACCTTCATCGTCAGCGCCTGCCTGCAATTCTTCGTCTGCCTGCCGTTGCATCTCTTCGGCCTGCCGAAACCGGTCGCGAGCCACACGCAGGGGGCTGCCGCCGAAACGCCGCCCATCGAGCTGACGCCGGCCGACCGACGCAAGGCCTTCCTGCTGATCGCGGTTTCGACCACGCTCGGCACCTTCATCACCTTCGGCGTCTCGCCGTCATTGCTCGAAATCTTCCGCCAGTCCGGCGCATCGACCGCCCTTGCACTGCAGCTCGGTGCGGCCCGCGGCGTGATCGGTATTTCGGCGCGCGCGCTCGATATGCTGCTCGGCAAGCGCGGCAATCCGATCCTGACATCGGTGATGGGCGTCAGCCTGATGCTTTTCAGCTTCCTGATGCTCTTCATCGTGCCGCCATCGACGCCGCTGCTCGTCACCTTCGTGCTGCTTTACGGCTTCGGCTCCGGCGTGCTTGCTGTTGCCCGCGCGCTGCTGCCGCTCGCCCTCTTCTCGCCCAGGGAATACGGATTGCAGGCGGCTCGCCTGTCGATGCCGCAGAACCTTGCCAACGCTATTGCCCCCGTCATATTCACCGCCATCCTCGACCGCGCCGGCGTCGGTCCGACGATCATCACCTGCGCCGTGCTTGCCGCCATCGCAATGGTCTTCGTGCTGATGCTGATGGCGCTGGTGCGCAGCGCAAGACCGAGCATACAGCCGGCCTGACCGGAGGCGGTTCAGCCGTCCACGGCTGCCGGAGGCTGGCTTGGCTTTCGAGATCTGGCTTTTAATCTCTCTTGATTATGATGTTCTCAGAATCGAACTGCGAACTGGCACGCTGCCATCTGGCGCGGAGAGCTTCGTTGCCGCAGCATCAGCCGCTGCCAATCCGCTAATCTTCGGAATCGTTTGCGGCTTTTTTCTCAAGGGTTGTTTCCGGTCCTTCACAGATTGGTGCATCTGTCATCGCCGCCGATTCCAGTTTCTTGTCTATCTCTTTGAAAATGAATAAGAATTTTAAAAGTGAGCCACCAATGCAGTGATTTGGGAGCTAAGTCATTGATAATGAATAAGTGATTCACTTGACCTCAAAATTACGCGTAAAGAATTTCAAACCAGAGACAGTGCCCGTTGAAATTTTTTTATATATATTTTTGGCGCCCGATGGATCACTTATTCATTATCAATGGCTTAGCTAAAAATCCGCCACACAATACGACATTTTCGCAAATTCCTATTCATTTCCAATTGGATAGATCTGCACCGAAAGCGGCGCCAATTGCCATCGTCAATCCTGCAGGGGTCTGGTGACCGCCTTATCGCTATCGAAATCGGCTGCGGTCCTGGCATCCCTAAGCGGCTTTACCGTACGGGTCGAAAGGTCATAATCGGGATGCGCCTTGTAGGCGGCGAGCGCCTCCTCGTTCTCGAATTCGCCGTAGACGACGAAATCGATCGCATTGCCCCACTGGTCGGTCTTGACGTTCTCGCCGATTTCCAGCTTCAGCGCATGCGGAATGCCCGTCAGTATGGAGAGCCCCTTGCGCACCGCCTCGCGGTTTTCCTCCGGCACGGTGAAGAAGACGATATGGCGGATCACGCGGGACACTCCTGTGGCAGTTCGCGGGGTTTGAACTCTCTGGGCCTGAGCCGGGCGATAACACGCGCCGACCGGGTCTTCAACCGGGCCACAATGCCGCGTCAGGCTGTAAGTTCATCGAGCGGATGGAGGCGTCGGAGGTCGGAGATCAAGTATGCGCAGTGACCGATAAAGCTTGAGCCTCGCGGCCCGGCCGGATGTTACGACCAAGATTGCGCCGCTGAACCAAATCCGGCGATCAGCGCGGCAAGCGCCGATACCATAAGAAGGTAAGCGAGGAACGCCTGCCACGCTCCCATCGGGAGGCCGACGAGCAGGAGCGTGTCGTTTCCACCAGGGATAAGGAGCGCCCCGAAGCCCATCAGAATGCCGCCCATTATCCTTCGCGACACACTTCTCCATGTCGGCCAGGTTAGCGAAAAAAGATGTCGACGAATTCTCGCCGAAACGAGACTGCCTGCGAACATGCAGACAAAAATCAGCGAACTCGTCACCGGGATCGAAAGCATCGATCCAATCGAGGTGGTGATAGAGAAGCGGGGGGCGAACGCTGACAAGGTGGCCGAAGTCATGYCAATCGTACCCATTGCCAGCGTTAGCCGCCGAAAGTTCGTCTCGGATCTGAAAGAGACGGCCAGTCTCAGAAAGAGAATTGCGGGCAGAACCACCAGCAAAGCTTCCAGCGCAAGCGGCGGTGCAGCGCTGATTGGCATTGGATCCGGGCGGAGTTCGAGTACTGCATCGAGGGAGAGGATGACCAGAATTCCGAGGAACGTGAAGCCGAACTCCAGTTCCCCGTTGCCAAAATGCCCGACCGATCCGAAGACGCAAGCACCGTCACGTATACGCCGACGCCAAAGAGGATGGCTGCGCCGACCATGTGAAGCAAGGGAGACCATCCACTCTGCATGGCCGGCAACGTATCGAGGACGATATATCCGACGGCAGCCCACACCGCGCATTCGGCTAAAGCGAGAAACCGCGCAGGTCGGCGCTCGGAAACCAACTCGGTCGTGGCGATGAAGGTGCAGATCGAACCGTAGTTCATCGCAAAGCCGAGTACGAAGCTCAGCGTGCCGATAACGCTGAAACCCGCCCATGTCTCGAAAGCTTTCGCCCCCGCCCCGCCGAGCAACCCGTCCACGGCACCAATCCTCCGTTCAGAGAAGAAGATCGCTCTTCGCAGAATGGCACGAGTTTCGCTTTCAGTGAATGGCGAACGCCCCGATCCGAGCTGGATCAGGGCGTTCGCACAAAGGCTAACTGCCGGGCTTTCGGATCTAGGCTCTGGCGGAGCGGATCGCGAGAAGGGAATCCATTGCAATCCAGAGCGATAGGGCCAGAAGCCCGACGTCCTTGAGCAAGAATTGACCAGGGGCGACCGAAATGGCCGGGAACCCGAGTTCGGGGACAACCACGCCAGGGGTCGTAATCATAAAGCTGATGGTGGTGACGAACAGTCCGGACGACAGGGCGCCTCCGAGTAACGAATAAACCGGGCTAATGAACCTTGCTGCGATGAGTGTGCCGATACTCAGTTCCAGGACGCCAAGAAAACTCGAAAAGCCTCGCACACTGAAGATCGCATACATCCAGCTTACAAGAGGGCTGTTACTGACCAGATCGACCAGTCCCTGCGCTTCGTAGGCCGTAAATTTCATGCCGCCAAACCAAGCATATATCATGGCGATCGAAACATAGAGGCCGGCGGTTGTCGCCGCGCGGCCATAGGTGTCCGCCAGATGCAAAATGCCGAAGGTGCTCCTGGACTTCGGCTGCTTGCCGATATGTTTGATAGCTTGGGTCATTTCCTTCTCCCATTGAATTGATCTCCAGAGGCTTCTCGCCTCCAAGAAGAAACGATACCAATCTGTATCGTTTATAACGATGTACTACAGATCTGTATCGTTTCCAAGTCACGAAAGCGCGATCGTCGCGACCCTTCGATAGCGAAGGCCTGCAAGTTTAATCCAGCAAGCGGTGTTCAGAGGAATTGTCTGCGCTTGTGCATTGCCATTGGTCRCTGGAACACCTAACTATCGCTACAGATCAGTTCTGTTTGAGGTGTGACAATGCGGCGATCAGAGATCAGGGACCATCTTCTTGAAACGGCCCTCCGTCTGTTCAACGAGAAAGGGTACCAGGCAACGGGGGTCGATTTGATTATCGCGGAAAGCGGCGTCGCGAAAACGACGTTGTATCGGCACTTCGAGACCAAGGAGGATCTGATCGTTGCCGCGCTCGAGCGGCGCGACGAGGAGGATCGCCGTGAGATGCGCGAGTTTGTGGAAAAGCGAGCAAGTGATCCGGCAGAGCGGATTTTATTGACGTTCGACTTTCTACAGCTCTGGTTCAAGGACAAGGACTTCAGGGGCTGCAGCTTTATGGCCGCCACGGGAGAACACAAGGACATGGTCGATCCCGTGTTTCGTGCCGCCAGCATGCACAAGCGCCTGACGCTCGCCTATTTCGAAGAACTTGCTCATGCCGCACGGTTCCGCGACCCAAGACGTGTGGCGGACGAAATCAATATTCTTCATGAGGGAGCAACGGCCGTAGCCCAAGTGGTTCGCTCAGCGGAGCCCGGCCGCCAGGCGAAACGGATGGCGGCCGCTATCCTCGCGACGATGGAACGCGATTAGTCAGAAACCGATAACCGTTCCATCCGCCAGATAAGGCTGGCGTCGTCGGCTTCAGTTGCTTCCGGCTGCCTCCTTGGCAAAGTGAGCCAACCAGACTTTTGTTCGATGCTTGTTCCGTTCCGCATAGTCGCGGACGGCCTGTTCGAGGTCGCTGGAATCGGGTGGATCGTTGTCAACACCGATCTCGGCGAGCCGCATCGTGTACCATGCGGTGATCCCGCCCTCCGGAGCGTTTGGGAACCTGGGAAAGGACGGCTCCGATCTCTGGTTTTCTTTCCAAAGATTGGGAAGAGAAGGCTCAAGGGCGAGTGCGCGCGCAAGACCGACAATGTCGACGGCACCGCATGCCACGGCGTCTTCGGCCTGCCCGCGAGTCTTGAAACCGCCCGTCAGCATAAGAGGCTTGGTTGTGACAGCGCGTGCGCGTTTCGCGAATTCGAGGAAGTAGGGCCTCCGGCCCGCCCTGTCGGAGGCTGATTTTGCGCCAGGAAAGTAAGTCCCGCCGCTGATATCGATCAGGTCGATCGAAGATCGGTCCAGCGCCGTCACCACTTCGAGAGCGTCATCCTCGTCGAACCCTCCTTCCAGTTCGTCCGAAGAATTCAGTTTCACGGCGATCGGGAAAGCCGGTCCGACAGCGACCCGGGTTGCTTCGATAACTTCCAGCAGAATCCGCATACGATGGGCGATCTCCCCTCCGTATGCATCGCGCCGCCTGTTGAACAACGGTGAAAGAAACTGGCTCAGCAGAAATCCATGTGCCGCGTGAATTTGCACACCGCCAAACCCCGCCTGCTGCGCTAGCCGGGCTGTCGTTGCATATTGCGAGGGCAATCGGCCTAGTTCCTTCAAGGTGATTTCCGCGCAACGCAGGCCTTGCACGTCGAAAGCACTCGGACCCTTCGGGTTGCTTGTCGGTGCATAGGCAAGAGCTCCAGCGTGACCGAGTTGCAGCCAGAGCCTGGTGTCGTTTTGGCTGCCGTGCAGAGCAAGTTTTCTGAATTGTTCGAGGTCCGATGCTTCATTGAGCACCAGGTTACCGGGGTTCTCGGCGTAGCCGGAGGTGAGCTGGACCTCTCCTATTATGGATACGGCCAATCCACCTTCGGCCCAGCGTTGATAGAGCCTCATCTGCGCAACGGTCGGATGCCCGGTTCCGTCGCCGAGTGAATCCGACATCGCCGATTTCGCAATTCGATTATCAAGGGTCAAACCGCAAGGCAGCTGAAGCGGTTCAAACAGCGGTCCACGACTTTGCTTTGGAGCTTTCACGACAACACCTCGGCATGCATTTTATCGCTGAAAACCGGCGGCAGGGCAATGTCAGCTGCATCGTCGCGATAGCGTGTCGGCTGGCAGGCGGAAGTCATCAGCCTCCAGCGGTTTCGACATCGCGGAAGCTCGCCGGCCAAGGCGTTAGATCAAGTCCACGAACCGCATTGCTCCGTGCGGATCGCAGCGAGGAAGGCCTGTCCGTATCCGGCGAGCTTTTCCGCCCTGTCGGTGCCGTTGACGATGCGGCGCGCACTGATCCAGTCTTCCCTCTCCTCATTGAGGTGGTCGCAAAGCCGGTGGCTGGTGAAGCTGCCGCGCAGCATGCCCTCGATCAGGATCGTCACGGCCGGCGCCATTTCCATCGCCCGGTCGGGACGAGCGACGAGATCGATGCCGGTCACTTCACTCATCGCTTCGTAATTGCGCCTGTGGGTCAGCTGAACCAGCCCGCGGCCGAGCCAGCTGTTGCCATCCTCATCCGGCCGCCAATAGGGCGTCTTCACCCAGGAGAGCCGGCCGCCCGCAAAGGCGGCCTCGAGAATCTCGACGGCGCGCGAATCACTCGTTGCCAGCGTCTCGCGCACAGGCTGCATCGTGTAAGCCGTCTCATGAAACGCGGTGGCTAATATATAGGCCAGCCAGCGCCGATCTGCGGTAGCCAAATTCGCGTCCCAGTAGTCAAAGATGGCGTTCATGCCCTCGATTTGGCCCGGCGCGAGGCTGCCCTTGAACAGCGAGTGCTGCACAGTGTCGAAGAAGAATTGCCGGTCGAGCGAGACAGTCATGATACGGCTCTCAGAGGTCTTTTGTGGTTAACGTTCGCTTAATCGATTGAAATTAACTAAATCGTTTCAAGTGTGACGCTGGTTTATTTACACGCAGTTTTTATTGTGCGATGCATCAATTCGTAAGCACATCCTTGCTGAGGAAGAGAGGTATACGATGCAGACCACCGCAGAAACTCCGACCAAGATCCCCCAGCACGTCGTCGACCAGATGGAAAACGAGTGGCGCCAGGTACGCACGCAGCGCGAGAATCCGCGCCCCGTCCGCCTGCCCTCGCAGAACGACTCCTAGATACAATCCTGCCGGGTGAGGACGTCCTGGACCCCTCACCCGCTTTCCCCGCGTTGCCAGCATTCGTGCTCCTGCCAACGCAGCGGTCACCGCCTATCCCTCACGTTTCGTCGCAGTCAGCCTGCCGGCCAGCCGGTCCAGGGTCCTGCGAAACATATCCTTGTCATCCAGCGCCCGCGCGAGCACCAGCGCGCCCTGAATACCTGATACCGCCTCTTCGGCTGCCGCAAGAGCAGCCTCCCCGGAGTAACCGGCGCGGACCAACGCCTGGCGCAGCGCCTCGATCCAGCGGACGAAATAATCCCGTATGACCGGCGAGAAGCGCTCGCGCGTTTCGTCCAGCGCAAAGGCGCCGACGAGGCAGATGCGGCTGCCGGAGCGGAAATAGTCCATGACATTCGCCCACATCGCATCGATTGCCGCCCTGGCATCGTCATGGCGCAACGGCTCGTAGATGGCGCGTTCGAACCAGCCGTCGACATCGGCAAGGACGGAGGCCGCCATCTCCTCCTTCCCACCGGGAAAGAAGTGATAGAGGCTACCCTTGCCGATGCCGGTACGCTCGGTGATGCGGCTCAATGTCGTGCCCTCGTAGCCGAGCTCGCGGAAGATTTCCGCAAGCAGCGGCACGACATCGGCACGTTCATAAACGGTCTTCACAACTCACCTTTGGTCACCTTCAGCCTCAAAGGCCGAGGTCGGAAAGGCCCGGATGGTCGTCGGGCCGCCGGCCGAGCGGCCAGTGGAACTTGCGATCCGATTCCTTGATCGGCAGATCGTTGATGCAGGCGAAACGGCGCTGCATCAAGCCCTCGGCATCGAATTCCCAATTCTCGTTACCGTAAGAACGGAACCAGTTGTTGCTGTCGTCATGCCACTCATAGGCAAAGCGCACGGCGATACGATTGTCGGTGAAAGCCCAGAGTTCCTTGATCAGCCGGTAATCCAGTTCCTTCGCCCATTTGCGCGTAAGAAAAGCGACGATCTCAGCGCGACCGGTGACGAATTCGGCGCGGTTCCGCCACTGGCTCCCGGGCGTATAGACGAGCGAGACGCGCTGCGGATCGCGGCTGTTCCAGCCGTCTTCGGCAAGACGGACCTTCTGGGTTGCGGTTTCATGAGTGAAGGGGGGAAGCGGTGCGGGCATATCTGGTCTCCGTGGTTGGTTTGTACCTTTCGTTATGTATTGTACTTATCGGTACATTAGTTGCAAGAGGTCTTGCCGCCCGATGACTGCGGCATTTTGGCTGACCTCGAGAGCGCCGCGATGCATTCGCGAGCGCAGAATCCCGTGCATATAACAATAAATAAAACTTCCAATTGCACACAATAAGTATATGATCCGCCGCTGGGATCTTAGCTCACCTGAATGAAATATAATTTTGAGCCGATTTTCGTATTTCGGAACATGGGAGGAAAATAATGCCTGCTGATGTTGCAATTCTGCATGGCTGGAGTGACACGGCCCAGTCCTTCACTTCACTTCGCGATTTTCTTGCTCGAAATAAATTCAATGCGCAACGGATTCTGCTTGCCGACTACATTTCGCTTGATGACGATGTCCGCATCGAAGATGTCGCGGCGAGGATGGATATTGCGGTCAACGAGGCGATCAGAAACCGCCGGCTCACGCCGCCCTTCGACATGATCGTGCACAGCACAGGCGGGCTTGTTGCGCGCGAATGGATTTCCCGCTTCTACCCCGATGCCGCGAAGTGCCCGGTCAAGAGGCTGGTAATGCTGGCGCCAGCCAATTTCGGCTCGCGGCTCRCCTCCACCGGCAAGAGCATGCTCGGCCGCGTCATCAAAGGATGGAACAACTGGTTTCAGACGGGCACGCAGACGCTGAATGGATTGGAACTCGCCTCCGAATATCAATGGGATCTCGCACTGCGCGACCTGCTCGACCCGTCAGGAGAGTCTGCCGGCCCCTATGGGCCGGATAAAATCATGCCTTTCGTCGTCATCGGAACCAAGGGTTATGAAGACGTCTTGAGAGAAATCGTCAACGAGAACGGCAGTGACGGAACGATCCGCTGCGCAGCCGCCAACCTCAACGTTCGCGGTTTCACGGTGGATTTCTCACACAGCGAGAAGGATACAGAGGTTGTACCCGTGCCATGGCATGTCCGCGCCGGCGACGTGCTCTTCCCTTTTGCAATTCTTCCGGACAGGGACCACAGCTCCATCATAAAGCCGGACGAACAAAGCGGGGCCAACGAAGACATTTCGGATCGTCTCGGCAAGCTCATTTTGCAGGCGCTGAAATGCAATGGCAAAGCCGAATATGCTGCGATCGCCGAGGACTGGCGAAAGATTAGCGAGGCGACTGCGGCAAGCACCCCTGAGCAGCTTGGAAAGACAATGCCTGACGATACCAATGCCCTCCATCAGTATCTTCAGATCGTCATTTACGTCCGAGACGATCAAGGACAGGCRATCAATGACTATTTCGTTGAATATTTTTCGCCTAACCAGCGCGGCAGCAAGGAATCGATCATCTTCCATCGAGACGTGCTGGATCACGTCCATGTCAACGGCCTGTCACCGTCGCGCCGCTGCTTCTTCATCGACCGAACCGATTTGATGTTCAAGTACTATGAGGCAATAACCAAGGAGGACAACAAGGTCGTTTCCATCAGTCTTTCGGCCAGCGATCCCGGCGAAAATATCCGTTATTTCGATAACCAGAAGGTCGGAGCCGCCGGCCATCTCACCGTACATCGCGCTTCCGACGACCGCCAGGAGGTCCTTGGGGCGCATTGCCTCATACGCAACACCACCCACTTTGTCGAAATCATCATTCCGCGCCGCGGGATAGATAAGGTCTTCAAGATCTGAGGTTCAGGGCAGCCTGCAATGCCCCGGTACGACCTCGCAAGCCGCTCATTCCCGCCCCATCACATAGGTTGAACGGACATCAGGCGAGCTTGCCCTCTTCGGCCTTGTAGAAATACTGGCTTGCGACCAGCCATCCCTTCAGCGGCCTCAGCGGCGGGATACAGGTGGCGAACATGAAGGGGCCGGTCACCAGAAACTGGACCCAGAGCGGCGCGGAGAAGGCAACTTCCAGCCACACACCKAGCAGCACGCTCGGCACACAGGCGAAGCAGATGACGAAGAAGGCCGGGCCATCGGCCGGGTCGGCGAAGGAATAATCCAGCCCGCAGACTTCGCATTCCTTCTTCAGCGTGAGGAAACCCTTGAACATATGTCCCTGTCCGCAGCGCGGGCAGCGGCCCCGGATGCCGGTCTGCATCGGAGGGAGAGGAGGATATTCGGTGTCCATGGCGATCTCGCTTTTCGACGTTGCGAGGCACTGATGAAATCCATTCAATGCCTCATAATGTATGCATACAATATAATTACATTGAAGCGGATTGCCAGTCTATTCGTCAGAATGACGCAGAGATTTTGGGGATGGGGTTTGCGGGGTGCGAGAGGAGCGGGATGGCGGGAGGTCCAATCATTAACCGGACGAGGTTGCGCGTTCGAAAACCCCTCCCCACAAGGGGGCGACTGATCTGTCGCACCGCCCCATCCGTCCTGAAACCTCGAAGAAGAAGTGGCAGGCGGGCGCAGCAGCTTAAGCCCCTCCCCCTTGTGGGGAGGGGTTGGGGCGGGGTCTTCATTACTGACTTTGATGACGTTGGACGGACCGGCGTTACGAGCCCGAAGCTCCACCCTAGAAGAACGAAGCCGACATCTCCGGTGGACCTTCCAGCGCGTGGGCCATGAAGTCGAGTGCGCCTTTCAGCCTTTCGCGGCTGATCGGTCCACCGAGACAGACGCGCACGGCTTCGGGCGCAGGCCCCTCCACCGTAAACGCATCGCTTGCCACCACGCCGATGCCGGAGGAGCGCATGTGGCTGCCGAAGGTCGAGCGGGTCCAGCCATTGGTGAGCGGCAGCCAGATATTGAAGCTGATCGGATCGGCCTTGTAGCTACCCTCTAGCAGGATATTCGCCACCATCTGCTGGCGCGCGCCTGCCTCCGAGCGGATGAAACGCAGGATCGTATCTGCCGTGCCATCCTCGATCCAACGGGTCGCGAGCGCCACTGTTATCGGCGAGGCCATGACATTATTGGTGCGCATGGCACTGACGAAGGGCCAGATCGCTTTGGTGTCCGGCGCCACCACATAGGCAAGCCGCAGGCCGGCGCCGATGCATTTGGCAAGGCCGCCGATATGCCAGGTCAGCTCAGGCGCGATTGCCGCCAGCGGCGGTGGTCCATGCAGCGGGATGAAGCCATAGGCATCGTCCTCGACGATTGGCACATGATATTTGCGGGCGACGGCTGCGATCTCCTTGCGGCGCTTTTCCRGAATGGTCAGTGTCAGCGGGTTCTGCAGCGTCGGATTGAGATAGAGTGCTCTTGGGGCCAGCCGCTCGCAGGCTTCCGCGAATGCATCCGGCAAGATGCCCTCGTCATCCATCGGCAGGCCGGAGAGATTGAGCCGCAACTGGGCGGCAATCGAGCGCATGCCGGGATAGGTGATGTTTTCCGACAGCACGGTCTCTCCGGGCTTTGCCAGCAGGCCGAAGATCGCAAGCAGCGCCGGATGGGCGCCGGGCGTCACGAAAATGCGCTCCTGCGAGGGCACCAGCCCACGGCGGCCAAGCCAGATGGCAGCCGCCTCCTTGTCCATGCCGGAGCCGCCAAATCCCTGATAGCGCAGCAGCGGAATGAGATTGGCGGCCACCGCCGCCATGCCTTCACGCATGTGGCTCACCAACTCCGGATCGTCGGGCTCCGGCGGCAAGTTCATCGAAAAATCGACCACGGAAGTCCGGCGCGGATCCGGCGCGGTATCGGCGAAAACGTCGTGCCGTTCCCTGCCCTGCCCGCCGGTCACGAAGGTGCCGCGGCCGACATGTGAATCCACCAKCCCGCGCTTCTGCGCTTCCACATAACCGCGCGCCACTGTCGTGAAATCGATATTGAGGCGTTTTGCGAGCTCCCGCTGCGGTGGCAGCCGGTCTCCTACTGCCAGTACCCCGCCTTTCAGATCCATTTCGATCAGATCGGCAATTGCCATATAACGGGGGCTCGAGGAGCGGCTGAGATCGGGATGCCAGTCTTTCATGCGTGATCCAAGAATCCATGATCAAGGCCGGCGGGATCCGGTCTAGATTGACTGTATATTGTTGCGCAGCGATCCTGTCATCCTAAAACATGGGCATGCGGCGGCGTATCACTCAGCGAACCGTTCCGCCCGTTTGAGCGCGTCACGCAGCACTTCGAAAACCCGGTGATCAAGCGTCTGAGAGACATTGAATCGCATGAAGCCGGTTGCCGATTGCGTCAGGCTGAAGGCATTGCCAGGGGCAAGGACAACGTTGTTGGCGAGCGCCGCGCGCGCCACGACGGCCGCATCCAGACCATCAGGCAGGCGACACCAGAGGAACATACCGGCCTGCGGCTCCAGCCAGGGGCGGATATCAAGGGCTTTCAGCCGGGTCGTGACATCGAACATCGCCTTCGACAGGCGGCTGCGCAGGCTCTCCGTATGTTTGCGATAGCCACCGTCGCTCAACACGCTCAGCACCAGTTCGGCATTCAGCCGGGCACCGCCGAAGGAGGTTGCAATCTTGAGATCGGTCAGGCCTTCGATCCATTCCGGCCTCGCGGCGATGAAGCCGCAGCGCGCCGAGGCCGAGAGCGTCTTGGAGAAACTGCCGATATGGATGACGCGATCGAGGCCGTCGAAGGCAGCAAGGCGCGGTGCCGGCATCTGTTCGAAATCGGCGAAGATATCGTCCTCGATGATGGTGAGGCCGTGTTGTTCGGCGAGCTTCAGCAGCCGATGAGCCGTAACGGGCGACAGCGTTGCGCCGGTCGGGTTGTGGATGGCTGAATTGGTGATGTAGAGCCGCGGCTTGTCCTCGGCGAGCACCTTGGCGAAGAGTTCGATATCCGGGCCCGAGGGCGTGTAGGGAACGCTCACCACCTTGGCGCGGTGGGCTCTGAGCAGCGCATGGAAATTGAAATAACAGGGATCATCCACCAGAACGGTATCGCCGGGTTCCATCAGGAAGCGGCAGAGGAAATCGATCGCCTGGGTTCCGGATTCGGTGAGCATGATCTGATCCGGCGCCGCCTCGATGCCGCGCTCTGCCATGCGCCTGGTAATGAGCTGGCGCAGCGGCTTGAGGCCGAGCGGCGAGCCGTAGTCGAAAAGACTTGCGGCCTCAGTGCGGGAGAGCGATCGCAGCGTCCGGCGGATGGCATCTTCGGGAAACCACGAGGGCGGCAGCCAGCCGCAGCCCGGCTTCAAGTCGCTGTCGCGCGCCTCCAGCGATTGCCGCGATATCCAAAAGGGATCAATGGCGCGGTCAAGCTTCGGGCCGATATCCGAAAGCGACAAGGGCGCCGTCTGGCTGGCGACATAGAAGCCGGAACCGGGACGAGAGAGGATCGTGCCCTCGGCCACCAGACGCTCATAGGCATCGACGACCGTCGAGGCCGAGACTTTCAAGGTTTCCGAGAGGCCGCGGATCGAGGGTAGCTTTGCGCCGGGTGTCAGGCTGCGCCCGGCAATCCTTTGCCGGATCGTCGCCATGACCATGCCGACCCGTGTGTTTGCCTGCCTCTGCTCGTCCATCCGTACTGGTCCTTCCACCATTACAGTTTCGGCAAACTGTACCGAACTGTGACTGGCAGCGCCAGTGAGGAAGATCGATAAGAGCGGACGAACAGAGGAGTGCCGCATGGATCGCACAGCGACCGGATGGATCAATGGTTTCATTGGCGTGCTGATCTTCAGCGGATCGCTGCCGGCGACGCGTGTGGCCGTCATGCAGCTTGATCCGGTTTTCCTGACGGTCGCGCGAGCGGCGATTGCCGGTATCCTGGCGCTCTGCCTGCTGATCATCTTCCGGGAGAAGCGGCCTTCGCGGCAGGACCTCATCTCACTTGTTGTCATCGCGCTCGGTGTCGTCGTCGGCTTTCCGCTGCTGACGGCGCTGGCGTTGCAGCACGTGACCTCGGCGCATTCCATCGTCTTCATCGGTCTTCTGCCATTGGCGACGGCGATCTTCGGCGTCATCAGGGGTGGCGAGCGGCCGAAGCCGGCTTTCTGGATCTTCTCGCTGCTCGGCAGCGCGCTGGTGGCGGGCTTTGCGCTGACGCAGGGGCTGACCGCCTCGCCCGTCGGCGATGCATTGATGCTCGGTGCCGTCATCGTCTGCGGGCTTGGTTATGCCGAAGGCGCCAGGCTTTCGCGCCGGCTCGGCGGCTGGCAGGTGATCTCCTGGGCGCTGGTGCTGTCGCTGCCTGTCATGATCGTCGCCGCCATCGTCTATCGGCCACCGAGCTTCGCGGATATCCAGACGCCTGCCATGCTGGGTCTCGCCTATGTTTCGCTCTTCAGCATGCTGATCGGTTTCATCTTCTGGTATCGCGGCCTTGCACAGGGCGGCATCGCCGCCGTCGGTCAGTTACAGCTCTTGCAACCCTTCTTCGGGCTGGCGCTTGCCGCAACGCTGCTGCGCGAGACGGTGAGCTGGAGCATGCTTGCGGTGACGGTCGCCGTCATTCTCTGCGTGGCCGGGGCACGCAAGTTCGCGAAATAGGCGCGGAAATTGACACTGCGGCTATCATGAAATAATTAAAGTTACATGATAGAAGATGATCGCCTGCCCCGCATCCCGAACATATCCGTGGCCAGCACGGCCGCATCGCCCTTCACCGGAGATGCCGTCAAATCCTATATTGAAGGCCCGCCACGACAGGTTCCAGGCTTTTCCAGCCTGCATCGCATGGCGGCCATGTTGATGGCCGAGCGTGTGCCCGAGAACGGCCGGGTGCTCGTGCTTGGCGCGGGCGGCGGACTGGAACTCAAGGCATTTGCCGAGGCGCATGAGGGCTGGGCTTTTGACGGTGTCGATCCCTCCGCCGACATGCTGCAACTGGCAAGGCAGGTCACCGGAGAGCACGGCGGGCGGATAGGTTTTCACGAAGGCAGCATCGACATCGCGCCCGAAGGTCCGTTCGACGCTGCCGCGTGCCTGCTGACCTTCCATCATATTCCCGTCGAACAACGGCTTGAGATACTTCGAAAAATTCGCCGTCGCCTGAGAGCGGACGCGCCCTTTGTTCTCGCGCATGTGAGCTTCCCGCAAACGGAGCCGGAGCGATCGATGTGGATCGATCGGCATATCGCCTATGGGGCACCCGATGGAACGGACCCTGCCCGGCTGAACAATGCACGCAAGGCCATGCGCGAGAGACTGCATATCCTTGCCCCTGGGGATGAAGAGGCCATGCTGCGCGCGGCAGGCTTTTCAGATGTCAGTCTGTTCTACGCTGCTTTCAGCTTCAGGGGATGGGTGGCATACGCATAGGCCTATCGAAAACTTTCCAATTTTGGAAAGCATCTTGCGTGACGATTGCGGCCGAGATATAGTTTCCAAACTTGGAAACTATTGGTGCCATATGACGCTGACCCTTTACCTGCATCCGCTTGCCTCCTTCTGCCACAAGGTGCTGATCGCGCTTTATGAAAACGAGACCGCGTTCGACAGCCGGATCGTCAATTTTGCCGATGCGGACTCGGCTGCGGCCCTGCTCGACAAATGGCCGGTCGGCAAGATCCCGATCCTGCATGATGAGGCGACCGGGCGTACGATACCGGAGACGAGCATCATCATCGAATACCTGCAGGCCCATTATCCGGGGCCGATGCGGATGCTGCCCGATGACCCGGAAGAACTGCTGCAGGTGCGGCTCTGGGACCGGTTCTACGATCTCTATGTCAGCGTGCCGATGCAGAAGATCGTCACCGACCGAATCCGGTCTGCAGACGCCCATGATCGGCACGGCGTTGCCGAAGCACGGGCAATGCTCGATCAGGCCTATAAGATGATCGAGGCGCATATGCAGGGAAGGCTCTGGGCAACGGGTGATGATTTCACCATGGCCGATTGCGCGGCTCTGCCGGGGCTGTTCTTTGCCTCCATCGTGCATCCGTTCACGGCTGAGCAGCAGGCGCTTTCCACTTATCTGGAGCGTCTGTTACAACGTGCTTCCGTCAAACGCGTGTTGGCCGAAGCGCAACCCTACTTCTCGATGTTTCCGTATCGGGAGGCGATGCCGGCGCGTTATCTTGAGGCCGCGACATCTTGAGGCATGTGATGGCAGAACTGGCGCCAGCCGAATTCGACCGGATGTTTCAGGCTCTCGCCGATCCCTATCGCCGTGGCTTCGTGGAGCAGCTTTCGAAGGGGCCGTCCTCCGTCACGGAACTGGCGGAGCCCGCCGATGTCGGCCTGMCGGCCGTGCTGAAGCATTTGCGGATTCTGGAAGAAAGCGGCATCGTCATTTCGGAAAAGGTGGGGCGGGTGCGCACCTATCGCATGCAGCAGCAGGCATTCGGCGCCATCAACCAGTGGATCGAGCAACGTCAGGCGGAAATGCATGCAGCCTTCGATCGCCTCGCCCTCCTGATGGCGGAAACTCCTGAGGAAAAGGATCACTGATGGGTGTCAGCGTCAATCACCGCACCTTCGTCATCGAGCGCGACCTGCCCGGCAGCGTGGCGCATGCCTTCCGCTTCTGGTCGGATCATCAGCTGAAGCGGCGCTGGACGGCCTGTCATCCCGACTGGCAGGTGATGGAAGATCATTTCGCCTTCGAGATCGGCGGGCGCGAGCGCATGACATGGCGCATGCCCGACGGAACGGAGCAGGCAATGCACGCCTACTATCTCGAAATCCACCCCCGCGAGCGCATCATCTATGCCTATACGATGCTGACGGCGGGCAGGAGCATCTCCTCCTCCCTGGTGACCGTCGAGTTTACCGGGCGCGGCGGCACGACGCTGATGACCTTCACCGAGCAGGCCGTTTTCGGCGATGTCGAAGATGGCGATATCAGAGAGAGTGGCACCGGCATCGGCTTCGACCGGCTCATCGAAGAGATGGCGGCTAGGCCTGCCTGATCCGGTGCCGATGCGCGGCCTGCTTGGCGCGGTTGCCGCAGAGCGCCATGCTGCACCAGCGCCTGCGGTGACCACGGGTATGGTCGGCAAACAGCAGGGTGCAGGATGGGCCTTCGCAGGCCTTCACATTCGAAAAATCTTCGGTGCAGACAAAGCGGCCGAGCGCCTCGCCGACCGGTAGCAGCAATGCCTCCGGCGAGCGMCACTTGCGCATAGGCTGGAATTCGAAAACCGCGCCTTCGTCGGCCTGACGCGCCACRACGCGGCTGAAACCTTCGTCGCGTTCAAGCAGGCGGTTCAGCGGTTCCAGCTCCGCCAGCGTATCGGGCTTCAACTGCTTTCCCTTATGCTCGCGGACAAAAGCGCGGAACCACTCGCGCAGGTTCCTCGCCTGATCGGCGACCTTGTCCAGCTCGCCCGGAAGTGCCTGGATGCGCATGCTTTCAAGCGCTTCCCTCGGAACCAGCTTTGCCTGATCGAGCCAGCGCAGCAGCCCTTCCCCGTCATCGATCCATTCGACAGGCATATCGACGGGCGTTGCCACCGAATTCAGGAAATCCAGCGCCAACGCGTCACCCAGGAACAGGGCGGGAGAGTGGTTATCCATTGCAAGTCCTATTCCGCTGCGGACCAGAGCTGCAGGGCAGCCCGCTTAAAAACGTGATTCATATGTAACCTGTCAAAAGGCGGTTGACAAGTTACCTTCATGGGAAGTAACCATTCTATGTCATCTTAAAAGGTTACGAACGAAGAAGGAGAGAGCAGATGTCGCCGCAGTCGGTTGATCAGCAGACCATGCATATCGTGCTCGTCCATGGCGCCTGGGCTGACGGCTCCGGCTGGGCCAAGGTCATCGAACCGCTTGCCGCCGAGGGCTTTTCGGTAACCGCACTGCAGGTCATCCATGAAGCGGTGACAACGGTGGCCGCAGCCTGAATGACCGACATATCTCCCACTGCATCGACATTCATCTCAACTGAAGGAAACATGACCATGACCAAGATCAGCTACCGCAACACCACCGTCGATGGCATCAAGATCGCCTATCGCGAGGCCGGTACCCAGGGCGCTCCGAAGCTCCTGCTGCTGCATGGCTTCCCGACCTCCGGCCACATGTTCCGCGATCTGATCCCGCTGCTAGCCGATCGCTACCACATCATCGCCCCTGATCTTCCGGGCTTCGGCCAGTCGGACGATCCCGCCGTCAACAGCTTCGACAGCATTGCAGACACGATCGACCGCTTTACCGAGATCGTCGGCTTCGATCGCTATGCCGTCTATGTCTTCGATTATGGCGCGCCGACGGGCTTCCGCCTGGCGGTCAAGCATCCCGAGCGGATCACGGGCATCATCTCGCAGAATGGCAATGCATACGTCGATGGCCTCAGCGATGCATGGAACCCGGTGCAGGCCTATTGGCAGGATGGAACGCAAGAAAACCGCGCGGCACTGAAGGCGTTCCTCGGGCCGGAAACGACCATCTGGCAGTATACGCATGGCGTTACCGATACGGCCAGGATTTCGCCTGACGGTTATTCGCTCGACAATTTCTACCTCGCGCGTCCCGGTGCCGAGACTGTGCAGCTCGATCTCATGGGCGACTACAAAAGCAATGTGGCGCTCTACCCGACCTTCCAGAATTACTTCCGGACCCACAAGCCGCGCTTCCTCGCCGTCTGGGGCAAGAACGACCCCTTCTTCCTGCCGCCGGGTGCCGAAGCCTTTGCCCGCGATATTCCTGATGCCGTGATCAAATTCTTCGATACCGGCCACTTCGCGCTCGAAACGCATGCGGACGAGATTGCCGCCGCGATCCGCGATTTCCTCGGCTGACCCGCGAACAGGAGAAACACCATGTCCGACAAAGCAGCCATCATTGAGCGCCATTGCACGACATGACGGTGGAAGAGGCGACGGCCAGATTTCCGAAGGAAGCCGGCATTGCCCGTTTCGGCGAGCCGGAAGAGATCGCTGAACTGATGGCTTTCATTGTCTCGCCGGCCGCGCACTGGATGACCGGAATGGATGGCGGCGAGGTGAAGTCTGTCTGACGCAGACTATCAGGAGGTCACGCAGAAATTGTTGCCCTCGGGATCGTTCAGCACGGTGTATTCGGCCGTTTCACGCACGAAGGTCGCGCCCAGAGATATCAGGCGCGCGACCTCCTTTCCGCGGTCAGGGCTGGCGATATCGAGATGGACGCGATTACGGAGCGGACGCTCTCCCTGGCGAAGATGGAAGCAGAGCCGCGTTCCCGGCCCTTCGACTATCACCACCGGGTCGGTCTCGGGCGTCAGGCCTGACGCGGCAAGGCGGGCGACTTCCTCATCGTCGTAGGGCAAGACCGCATAGCCATCAAGCGCTTCGGCCCAGAAGCGGGCGACGCGGGAGGGCACATCGCAATCAATGACAATTTCCTTCAGCCGTCCCATGGGCTCTCACGAATTGCCGGAGCGGCTCTGGACGACACGTTCGACGACGGCACCGCCGACTACGGGCAGCAGGGCGAAAAGGATGAGCTGTGGCGTTCCTGTCAGCGTCAACAGGCTGGACAGGAGAATGGCGCCGAGCATTCCTGCCAGCGCGCCGACCAGATAGGGAAGGTAACCCTTCAAAAGAGCCTCCGTCTTATCGGTTTTCAATCGAAATGAATTCGCAAGGCTCCACATAGGACGCTCTGCGGTATCGGCAATGACCGGCTGTTGCCCCGGGATGCCTTTCGCCCGCCGAACTAGAGCATTTCCATTTTTCTTCGAGTCACGAAAATGCTCTATCTCTTTGTTTTCACGCAAATTCGGGCGCGAAACCGCTGCGCACTTTTGCTGGAATTGCTCTAGGCGCTCGCTTTCTTCGATGCCGGTTTGCGCGCCGTGTTCAGCGCCACCGCAGCCTGTATCAGCGCCGTCAGGGCTGCCTCGTCGATTTTCTCTCCTTCGTGAATATCGATCGCCCGGCGCGTATTGCCCTCAAGGCTGGAGTTGAAGAGCTTGGAGGGATCCTCCACGGAAGCGCCCTTGGCAAAGGTCAGCTTGACGACGGCCTTGTAGGTTTCGCCGGTGCAGATGATGCCGGCGTGTTCCCACACCGGGACGCCCCTCCACTTCCACGTCTCCTCCACTTGCGGGTCGGCCTCACGAATGATCGCTCGGACGCGGGAAAGCGTTTCGCCGCGCCAGTCGCCCAATTCCCTGATCTTGGCATCGATGCGTTCGGAGGGAGAGGCTTCCTTCAGTTCCGTTTCCTTTTTCGTCGTCGCCGCTTTCTTCATGGTCTCTCTCCTTACATCTTCTCGCCCGGCAACAGGCTTGCCTGCGTGATCCAGTCAGCGAGCTGCGCGTCATCGATCGGGTCGTTTTCATGGATGTGGAAGTAGCGCGTTTGCGCTGTCTTGGATTCTCCCGGCGGCACGGGCTGCAAGGCAGCGCCGCGGAAGAAGGCCAGCTTAATGTATTTGTTGAAGCAGTGGATGGCGAGGAACCAGCCGTCTCCCCTCATGCCATAGAGCGGCGAGTTCCATTTGACGGCCTTGTGGGCATCGGCAACGGTGCGCATGATCAATGCGTCTAGGTGGCGGCCGACATCGCTTTTCCAGCCGGGCATGGCGGTGATATAGGCCTGCACCGGGCCATCGCCCTCACCTTTGGCGATCTGCGGATTGCCACCGGACAGCAGCTTCGGTTCCGTCGGCTTTGCCGGTTTGCCGGATGTTTTGTTGGTCATGGGCTCCTCCCCTGGGGGATAATAAGGAAGGACGCCTCGATTTCCAGTCGCGCGGAATGGACACAGGCTGCAAAGATCACAGCTTCATGACGCGAAAAACCTGCGACACGGGCGAAAACCCGTGGCATAAGGGCGCCAAAATTCTCCCCAGGCACCGCGTAAGACATGATCCGTATCGAAAATATCAGCAAGCAGAACAGCCACCGCATCCTCTTCATCGAAGCCACCGCAGCCCTCAACAAGGGCGAGAAGATCGGCCTMGTCGGCCCGAACGGCGCCGGCAAGACGACGCTTTTCCGCATGATCAACGGCGAAGAGCAGCCGGATGAAGGCCAGGTCTCGGTCGAGAAGCACGTCTCCATCGGCTATTTCAACCAGGATGTCGGCGAAATGTCCGGCCGCAGCGCGGTTGCCGAAGTGATGGAAGGTGCTGGCCCCGTCAGCGTCGTCGCCGCAGAACTGCGCGAGCTGGAAGCGGCCATGTCCGATCCTGACCGCATGGACGAGATGGATGAGATCATCGAGCGCTATGGCGAAGTGCAGGCTCGCTATGAAGAGCTGGACGGCTATGCGCTGGAAGGCCGCGCCCGCGAAGTTCTGGACGGCCTCAGCTTCAGCCAGGAAATGATGGACGGCGATGTCGGCGCGCTCTCGGGCGGCTGGAAGATGCGCGTGGCGCTCGGCCGTATCCTACTGATGCGCCCCGACGTGATGCTGCTCGACGAACCGAGCAACCATCTGGATCTCGAAAGCCTGATCTGGCTCGAGGAATTCCTCAAGACCTACGAAGGCGCGCTGCTGATGACCTCGCATGACCGCGAGTTCATGAACCGCATCGTCACCAAGATCATCGAAATCGATTCCGGCTCACTGACCAGCTATTCCGGCGACTATGGCTTCTATGAGGAGCAGCGAGCGCAGAACGAGAAACAGCAGCAGGCGCAGTTCGAGCGCCAGCAGGCGATGCTTGCCAAGGAAATCAAGTTCATCGAGCGCTTCAAGGCGCGCGCGAGCCATGCCTCGCAGGTCCAGAGCCGCGTGAAGAAGCTGGAAAAGATCGATCGCGTCGAGCCGCCGAAGCGCCGCCAGACGGTGGCGTTCGAGTTCCAGCAAGCGCCGCGTTCGGGCGAAGACGTGGTCAACCTCAAGAACGTGCACAAGAAATACGGCAGCCGCACCATCTATGAAGGGCTGGATTTCATGGTCCGCCGCAAGGAGCGCTGGTGCATCATGGGCATCAACGGTGCGGGCAAATCCACGCTGCTGAAGCTGGTAACCGGCACTGCCGATCCAGATGCCGGCAGTGTGAAACTGGGGGCCAGCGTCAAGCTCGGCTATTTCGCCCAGCATGCCATGGACCTGCTCGACGGCGAGCGCACGGTTCTCGAATGGCTGGAGGATTCCTTCCCGCTTGCCGGCCAGGCGCCGTTGCGCGCGCTCGCCGGCTGCTTCGGCTTTTCAGGCGATGACGTGGACAAGCGCTGCCGCGTGCTTTCGGGCGGCGAGAAGGCCCGCCTCGTCATGGCCCACATGCTGTTCGACCCGCCGAACTTMCTCGTGCTCGACGAGCCGACCAACCACCTCGACCTCGACACAAAGGAAATGCTCATCAAGGCGCTCGCCGATTTCGAGGGCACGATGCTCTTCGTCTCGCACGATCGCCATTTCCTTGCAGCGCTGTCCAATCGCGTGCTGGAGCTGACGCCGGATGGCATCCAGCAGTATGGCGGTGGCTATACGGAGTATGTCGAGCGCACCGGCTACGAGGCGCCCGGCATCCACGCTTAACGGCTGAACGCGTCTACACCGGTCAGTTCCGCCGAGAGCGCCCAGAGACGGGCCGCCTCGTCGGGATCGACGGCATAAGCGCGCACGCTGGTTTCCGCTCCGTCATCCGAGATGGATGCGACGTCGCAGTCGGCGCAATAAAGGCCGCCGAGGCCTGCAAGCTGCGGCGAGGTGGCGGCCCAGACCTGCGTCGCGGCACCCTGCTCGGGTGTCTTGAACGTTGGGTCGGCCGCATTGCCGTCAGCGTCAATCCAGCCGGCGGCGACCATGTCTTCCTTCTCCAGGTGCCGTTGCAGCGGCGTCAGAATTTTGCCGGGATGCAGCGAGAAGGCACGCACGCCGGCATCCCTGCCCAGCCTGTCGAGTTGCACCGCAAAGAGCGCGTTTGCGGTCTTCGCCTGTCCATAGGCCTGCCACCGGTCGTAGCCCTTGGAGAACTGGACATCGTCCCAGCGGATGGGCGTGATGCCGTGGGCACCGGAGGAGACGGCAACCACACGGGCTCCCCTCGCTATCGACGGCCAGAGGCGATTGACGAGTGCGAAATGGCCGAGATGGTTGGTGGCAAACTGCGCCTCCCATCCCGGCCCTATCAGCGTTTCCGGGCAGGCCATGATGCCGGCGCTGTTGATGATGATATCGGCCTTGCGGCCGGAGGCGACGAAGCGTTGGGCGAAGTGACGTACGCTTTCGAGGTCGGAGAGATCGAGCCTGTCGACTTCGACATTGGCGATGCCCAAGAGCGCCTTGGCCGCCGCTTCCGGCTGGCGGGCGCCGACGAGCACATGCGCGCCTGCCCGCGACAGCGCCTTCGTCGTCTCCAGTCCGAGGCCGGAATGGCCGCCGGTGACGATTGCCAGTTTGCCGGAGAGATCAATGCCCGAGAGTACGTCATCGGCCGTCGAGCGAGTGCCGAAACCGGAGCCGATCGGATGTTGAGTGTGTTCCATGAAAATCTCCTTCTGCTTTCGGTCGGAGAGTAATGCGGTGGCGCGCATACGATCTATGCGTTAAAATCCACGATATCTTTGCGATCGTCCGGATTTCGTCATGACCTCTCTCTCCATGGATCCCCTTTCCGATGTGCTGGCGCTGCTGAAGCCGCGCAGCTATGTCTCGCTGGGGCTCGATGCCGGACGTGACTGGGCGATCGATTTTCCGCCGCCGCAGGGCATCAAGTTCAATGCCGTGCTTTCGGGCGGCTGCTGGCTGGAGGTAGAGGGTGTCGAGCCGTTCCTGCTCGAAGAAGGCGATTGTTTCCTGCTGACACAGAGTCGGCCCTTCCGGATGATGAGCGACCGCAGCCTGCCGACAATCCCGGCCGATGACATCTATGCGCATGCGGCGGATGGTGTCGCGACCTGCAATGGCGGCGGCGCCTTCTTCCTTGTCGGCAGCCGCTTCGGCTTTTCCGGCGCAGGCGCGGATCTGCTCGTCGGCATATTGCCGCCGGTCGTCCATGTCAGCGAGCATTCGGATCAAGCCTCGGTGCTGCGCTTTGCCATCGACCAGATGGCGCGGGAGCTGCGCGGCCGGCGGCCGGGTGGTTTCCTGATGACCGAACATCTGGCGCATATCATGCTGATGCAGATCCTGCGGCTCTATCTCTCAGCACCCGATACCGAAGGCACAGGCTGGCTCTTTGCGCTCGCCGACAGGCAGATCGGCACGGCGATCGGCGCGATGCATGCCGAGCCGGCGCGGCGCTGGACGCTGCAGCAGCTTGCTGCCATGACCGGCATGTCGCGCTCCTCCTTCGCCGAGCGCTTCAAGGAAAAGGTCGGAGCCGCGCCGATGGACTACCTGACGCGCTGGCGCATGACGCTGGCCGGCGATCGGCTCGCAAATAGCCGTGAGCCGATCAGCACGATTGCGCTTTCGCTCGGCTACGAGTCCGAAAGCGCCTTCAGCACCGCCTTCAAGCGGGTAATGGAGCGCTCGCCGCGGCAGTATGGCCGGGAGGCTGCGGATTCGGCTGGACAGAACGGGTAAAAGACCTCAGGCCGCAGGTCTTGCAGAACTGCGTTTCCTTTCATACCTATACAAGGAATGGTATGCGTCCGGCCCTTGCCGGCCCTCGCAGCATTCCGAGCCTTTGTGCCCGCCTTACGAGGATGAAACCATGAATATCGACAGGATCCTGCGGTCAGTTGTGGCCGTTCGCGCCTCCATCCCCGAAGATGCCTTCACCGCGAATACGCTGGGCACCCGCCGGGAAGGAAGTGGCGTCGTCATCAGGGAAAACGGGCTGGTGCTCACCATCGGCTATCTTATCACCGAAGCAGACGAAATCTGGCTGACCCGCCACGACGGCAAGGTCGTGCCCGGCCATGCGCTGGCCTATGACCAGGAAACCGGCTTCGGCCTCATCCAGTCGCTGGCGCCTCTGGACCTGCCGGCGCTCGAAATCGGCGACAAGGTCAAGACGAAGGTCGGCGATGCAGTGATCTTTGCCGATGGCCTCGGCGAATTCGTGCAGGCCAACATCGTCGCCAAGCAGGAATTTGCGGGCTACTGGGAATATCTGCTCGACGAGGCGATCTTCATCGCGCCGGCTCACCCCTCCTGGGGCGGTGCGGCGCTCGTCAGCGACGAGGACAAGCTGCTCGGCATCGGTTCGCTGCGCCTGCAGATGGTCCAGGGTGACGAGGTCGCCGACATCAACATGATCGTGCCGATCAACCTTCTTCCGCCGATCCTCGACGATTTGCTGCATCGTGGCCAGATCGACAAGCCGCCGCGCCCCTGGCTCGGAGCCTTTTCGGCCGAGAGCAACGGCGAGGTGATCGTCATGAGCGTTGCCAATGGCAGCCCTGCCGCGCAGGCGGGCCTGCAGCAGGGCGACGTCATCTCGGAAATCCGCGACGGTGAAGTGGACGGACTTGCCGATTTCTACCGCAAGGTCTGGAAKAGCGGCCCGGCGGGTGCGGAAATCCCCATCCGTGTGCTGAGGAACGGCCGCGAAGCCTGGCTGCGCATCAAATCGGCTGACCGCAACAGCTTCCTCAAGAAACCGCTGATGCAGTAAGGCGCAACTGCCAGAAGCTAGATATAGAGCGGCGCCATCCGGCGGCTTAGATATAGAGTGGCGCCATCCGGCGCCAGGCACCCGCGCGGTGCGCCCTGCCATCCCAGAAATGCAGGTGGTGACCGACGCCTTTTTCGGCGAGCAAGCGGCTGAGGTGGCGGTTGTTGTCGAGGAAGGGATCCTCGTTGCCGATGGTCAGCACGATATCGACCTGCCGCAGTTTCTCCAGCCGCCAGTCGCTGGAAAGGCCCGGCAGGAAATGCGTCGGCATGTGGAAATAGACCGTGTCGTCGTAATAGCCGTCGAAGAGATCGGAGAAGGATTCGACGCGCATCGTCAGGTCGTAGCGGCCGGAAAAGGCGACCAGCTTGCGGAAGAGATGCGGGTGGCGGAAGACGAGGCTGGCGGCCTGGAAGGCGCCGAGGCTGCAGCCGTGAACGATGGTGCATTCGTGGCTATTGCGGCTCTCCATGAGCGGCAAAACTTCGTTCAGCACATATTCTTCGAAAGCGATATGGCGGCGGATACGATCGGCCGGATGACGGCCGAAGTTGTAGAAGGTCTCATTTGCTAGGCCCTCGATGCAGAAAAGCTGCAGTTGGCCGGCCTCAAGCTTGTCGGCGAGGCTGGAGACGATGCCGAGATGTTCATATTCCCAAAAGCGCCCCTCCCGCGTTGGGAACATCAGTACTTTGGCGCCGGCATGACCGAACACCAGGAGCTCCATGTCACGATGGAGCCGATCGCTGTACCAGCGCAGATATTCTCGGTTCATAGACCCCTGAAAAACCGCCCGACTCGCTCGCGCAGCGCAGTTTGCTGCGCTGCACTATCAAGATAGTCGAAATGCCCGGTATCCAGGATGAAGATTTCATTAAATTTTGATTTCGGCAGAGCGTTCGCCACCGTGAACTGACAGGGCGGCGCGACAGCCGGATCGAAGAGCGCGACAGCCGCAAGCATCGGCACGGTAATGCGGGTCGCGGCCGTTGCGGCGTCGAAAAGGCGCAGCTTTTCAAAGATCTCGGGATGGGTCTTCGCATAGTCCTGCACCGAATGGGCGCTACCAACTGTCGGCAATGTCAGCCAGAGCTTGCGGTTTCCGAAGGTCGGCACAGTCAGATGACCGCGTATGATCCTGATATCAAAGGGAATGCCGAGCGCACCGATGCCGCCGCCGAAACTGATGCCGCTATAGCCAATATGGCCTGACAGAGCCGGATAAAGCGACAGCAATGCGGACACGGCAACCCAGAGATCCTCGACGCAGCCGCCGATCACGTAATGATCGGGATCGTCAATATCGTGCAGCACGTGCCAGGGCGCTTCCGGCGAGATCGGTGGATGGGCGCTGCGCGACATCCCACGGAAACAGGGAAAGAGGATCGCGGTCTCTTCGACCGGAAGATCGAATTCCGGCTGGTCGCGGCCACCATAACCATGGCCGACGACGAGGCCGCGCTTGACCGCGCCCTTGCGCGGCGTGAGCAGCCAGCCGCCAATGCTGAAGTTATCGGTGGAGGTGTAGACGATATCCCGCACCTGCCAATCCGGATGCGTATCCTTGCTTCCGCTCAATACCGGCTGCGGCTTCACCGCCAGCGCCCTGGCGTAGCGCTTCTGCCAGAAGGCATCGAAGCCCGGCGGCGCCTCCGGCGGGCKGATCGCCCGCAGGTCGGCGAGCGTCATGCCGTAGGTGGGGTCGAAGTCGAAGGGGTATTCTGTCGGGATGCTCATGTCCGTTTGTTGCCGTGAAACCGGCCGTGGAGCAAGCGCCATCGTGGAAAAGCATCCATGCCCGACGCCGCCTTGGGGACCCTGCGGGAACCGAATAGGAGCGAAAGGCCCGGGCGCCAGCTGCCGGTCGATTGAGCTTTCCACCCCACAATCAAACAGGCTCCTCCGCCTGAAATTGCGTGACAGCCCTGCCCGGCTGGTCTTAACTGTAAACGTGCCGTCCATGCCGACTCAGGCGGCGGCGCGTTTTCGGTTGGCGTTCACGTCTTCGGTCGGAGGGACCGCTTCAAATGAAAATCCTTGTTATCGGCGCGGCCGGGATGATCGGCCGCAAGCTCGTCCGTGCTTTGTGCGAGCGCGGGACTTTAAACGGTAAATCCATCGGCTCGCTGGTGCTGGCGGATGTCTTTGTACCCGAAAAACCTGAATTCGCCGGCACGGTTGAGACCCTTGCAGCGGACCTGTCGCTGCCGGGAACGGCCGAACAGCTTGTCGCGCACCGGCCGGACCTGATCTTCCATCTTGCGGCCATCGTCTCCGGCGAGGCGGAAGCGGATTTCGAGAAGGGCTACCGCGTCAATCTCGACGGCACGCGCTACCTGCTCGAAGCAATCCGGCTTGCCGAACAGCCCTATTGCCCGAAGCTCGTCTTCACCTCTTCCATCGCCGTCTTCGGCGAGCCGCTGCCGCAGGTCATCGGTGACACGCATCATCTGACGCCGCTCACCAGCTACGGCACGCAGAAGGCGATCGGCGAACTGCTGCTTGCCGATTATTCGCGGCGCGGCTTCCTCGACGGCGTCGGCATTCGCCTGCCGACCATCACCGTCCGCCCCGGCAAGCCGAACCGGGCTGCCTCCGGCTTCTTCTCCAGCATCCTGCGCGAGCCGCTGATCGGCCAGGAGGCCGTGCTGCCGGTCGATGAAAGCGTGCGCCACTGGTTTGCGAGCCCACGCGCGGCAATCCGCTTCCTTCTCACGGCTGCCGAACTCGACACCGCCCCACTCGGCCAGATCCGCACGCTGACCATGCCGGGATTGGCCGCCACCGTCGGCGAGGAGATCGAAGCGCTCCGGCGCGTCGCTGGCGAAAACGCGGTCAAGCTGATCCGCCGCGAACCGGATGCTGATATCGCCAGAATCGTTGCCGGCTGGCCGCAGAGTTTCGATGCCAGCCGCGCCCTTTCGCTCGGCTTCACAGCCGAGACATCCTTTGACGACATCATCCGCGTCCATATCGAGGACGAATTGAACAACAGACCGCCGGAGCCCGCCTGACATGCTGCTTGGAGCCATTGCCGACGATTTCACCGGCGCCAGCGATCTTGCCAACACCCTTGCCCGAGGCGGCATGTCAACGATGCAGTTCGTCGGGCCCGGCCGCGGCAAGGTGAATTGCGAAGCCGGGGTCGTGGCGCTGAAGACGCGCTCGGCATCGGTCGACGACGCAGTATGGCAATCGATGGACGCGGCGCGCTGGCTGCTGGATCAGGGCTGCGAGCAGATCTTCTTCAAATATTGCTCGACCTTCGATTCCACGCCGGAGGGGAATATCGGCCCGGTGGCGGAAGCGTTGCAGCGGCTGACGGGCGCCAATGTCACGGTCGTCTGCCCGGCCTTTCCGGCGACCGGCCGGCGGGTTTTCATGGGCCACCTCTTCGTCAAGGACAAGCTGCTCAGCGAATCCGGCATGGAGAACCATCCGCTGACGCCGATGACCGATCCTGACATCCGCCGCTGGCTGCGGCTGCAGACGCGCGGTGGCGTCGGCAGCATCACGCTCGATACGGTGCGCGAAGGCTCGGTCGCAATCCGCAGCCGCCTGCGCGACGAACTGACCGATGGCAACCGCCTCGTCGTCGTCGATGCTATCGAGGATGCCGACCTGCTGACGATCGGCGAGGCCGTGATCGACCATGAGTTGGTCACCGGCGGGTCGGGGCTGGCCCAGGGGCTGGTGCGCAATTTCGCCAAGCGCGGCAAACTATCAGGCGTTCCCGCCGAGGTGCCTGTGGTCAGCGGACCGGGCGTCATCCTGTGCGGCTCCTGCTCGCTCGCCTCGCAGAACCAGGTTGCCTGCCACCTGCAGAACCATCCGGGCCTTTCCATCGATCCCGCAGCCATCGTGCGCGGCACCATGTCGGTAGAGCAGGCCGCCCGCTGGGTGGCCTCCAACGCAGCTGACAATCCGATCGTCTATTCCACCACCTCGCCCGATGTCGTGAGCTTCGTACAGCAGCGCTTCGGCCGCGAGGAATCGGCGAAGATACTTGAGGATTTCTTCGGCGGTCTCGCCAAGCGGCTCGCCGATTCCGGTACGCGCCAGATCGTCGTCGGCGGCGGCGAAACCTCCGGTGCCGTCGTGGAAGCGCTCGGCCTCAAGCATATGATCATCGGTGGGGAGATCGATCCCGGCGTACCGGTTCTGGTATCCGAGCGTGGCCGGCCGATGCGGCCGATCGGGCTGGCGCTAAAGAGCGGCAATTTCGGCTCGCCCGATTTCTTCGCCAAGGCGCTGGACAGGATTGCCGGCCATGCATGAAACGGCGCTGCGGGAAGCCATCGTCCGCTGGGGAAAATCGCTCTTCGAGCGGGGCCTGACGGCCGGTTCATCCGGCAATATTTCGGTTCGCACCGCCGACGGCTATCTTGCGACGCCGACCAATTCCTGCCTCGGCTTTCTCGATGCCGAGCGGCTTTCGAAGCTCGACAGCGACGGCAAGCACCTCTCGGGCGATGCGCCGACCAAGGAACTGCCGCTGCATTTTTCCTTCTATGAGAAACGGCCGCAGACGGGCGCCGTGGTGCACCTGCATTCCACCTATGCGACCGCCCTTTCCTGCCTTGCCGATACCGATCCCAACGATGCCATTCCGCCGCTGACGCCCTATGTGGTGATGCGCGTCGGCAAGGTGCCGGTCGTGCCCTATACGCGGCCGGGCTCGACTGATGTGAAGCCGCTGATTGCTGAAATCGCCGGCGAACATAGCGCGGTGCTGCTGGAAAACCATGGGCCGATCGTTTCGGCTGCCACTCTCGATTCCGCTGTCTTCGCGATCGAAGAGCTGGAAGAGGCAGCGAAGCTTTCGATCATTACGCGCGGCATGAAGGTGCGACAGCTCAATGCCGAGCAGATCGCCGACCTGGAGAAATACTTCAAGCTGCGTTAGGCCAGATCAATCAGAAGAGCCCGGTGATCGGAAACTTCGGGCGCTTCCACCACTTCGAAGCGTTCCACCACGACCTCCGGCGTCACCAGCAAGTAATCGGCAAAGCGCCCTTCCTTCGGATAGAGCGAGGTGCGGGTATCGTTAAACCCCCTGCCGGTGACGAGATCGTTGAGGCCGAGGCGGCCGAGCTTCTCGAAGGTGGTGCTATCAGGCAGCACGTTGAAATCGCCGCAGACGACAAGTCGTTCATTGCCCGGCCAGACGCGTTCGATCAGCTCGAGAAGCGCATCCGCCTGCGCATGGCGAGCTGGAATATCGCCCTTGCCCGCGGGATCACGCAGGCCGTGGAGCTGGGCGATGGTGATGGAAAAGCCGCCGGTATAATCGAACAGGCGAATGCAATGGGCATTGCGGGAACGCGGATGCTCACCCCAGCCATTGGACGAGAAACCGCCATGGATGAAGTCCGCCGCCTGGCCGATGACTGCATGCGACTTGCGCACGAAGGTGGCGATGCCGAATTCGGTCGGGAAGACCGCCTCGGCGTGGAAGAGATCGCCCCGCGCAAAGGGGCAGAAGAAGCCATCATGACCAGGGAGAACGGCGGCAATCTCGTCATAGAGATGGGCGCGCTGCGGCAGCACTACACCGCCGTCGCGATATTCCAGCCATTCCGGCGTACCGGGCGCTGAACGCACCACCTCCTGCAGGCAGAAGATGTCGGCGTCCGCGTGGGCGAGATAGTCGATCAGCGGCGCGTGGATGCTGCCGCCCCAGGCATTCAATGAAATGATACGCAAAGCCATCCGAGCTCCCTGTTCGCCAGGAGACTAGCAGATTCGCCTAGGGATCAATCCTCAACGGCAGCGCGCCAGATCACCGATAGCCGGTGTCATCCGCCGGCTTGCCGGGTTCCTGCACCTCGGCGAGGTAACGCCAGCAATCCGGCCGCGTGCCATCGAGATCGTTGAAACCGTAATCTTCGGCCAGCTGGAAGCTTGAAAGCGACTGGCCGTTCCATCTGCTGCGGTCGGGATCGGCGGCGAGTGCGGCAACTGCCCGGCCGGTGAAACGCGGCGTTTCCGAGATGACGAAATGCGGCTGGACTTTTGTACCGTCACGCCAGTTTTCTTCCTTAACTCCATAGATTTCCAGCATCATTTCCGAGCGCATCCAGCCGGGCGAAAGCGAGACTGATGTGGCGCCATGGGGTGCGAGATCATTGGCGTGCGCCCAGGCCATGCGGTTGGTGCCCGTCTTKACGAGGTCGTAATAAGGGCAGAGCCGGTAATGGGTGGCGTTGTAGTCTGCCGTGCCGTCGGTCATTTCCACCAGCAGGCCGCCCGGCTTTTCGATCATCAGCGCCAGAGCGTAATGGGCGGTGATGAAATGCGTGTCGATCGCAAGCCGCAGCATGCGCAGGCCCTTGTCGAGCGAATGTTCCCAGACGGGCTTGTCCCATTCCGTCAGATGCTCGCCGCCCCAGATATCGTTGACGAGGATGTCCAGCCTGCCCTCCTCCGCACGGATGCGGGCAACCAGCGCTTCGACCTGTTCGGGGACCAGGTGGTCCACCTGCACGGCAATGCCGCGCCCGCCGGCCGCACTCACGAGCTCGGCAGTTTCCTCGATGGTTTCGGGCCGACCATATTCGGATTGCTGCGCGCGGGTCGTGCGGCCGGTCACATAGACCGTCGCGCCTGCAGCGCCCAGTTCTACTGCGATGCCGCGGCCGGCGCCGCGCGTTCCGCCCGCAACGAGTGCCACCTTTTCCTTCACATCCGCTGTCACTTCACTGTCCTCCCCGCTAGAAACATCTGATCGGTTTAACCGGCTTGCTTGCATATAAACGAACGTTCGTTCATAAATATGGCGAATGCAAGAGGAAAATTTCATGCCGCGTCCGCGCACCCTTTCTGATGAACAACTGCTTTCGATGGTTCTGGAGGTGATCCAGTCCGAGGGGCCGGAGGCGGCGACCTTTGCCGCGGTCTMGAAAGCAAGCGGTCTCTCTGGCTCGACGCTGGTGCAGCGTTTCACCACAAAGGCCGGAATGCTGCGTGCCGCCCTGCTTCATGCCTGGGACCGGCTGGATGCGGAAACGGCACGGCTTGCAAATCATGTGGCGAAGACGCCGGAGGGTGGCATCGCACTACTGACCGGCCTTTCGCAGGATTATGGAGACAATCCCGCCTCTTACGCCGAAGGGCTGATGCTTCTGCAGGAGGATTTCCGCGATCCGGTGCTGCGTGCCCGCGGTGCGGCCTGGGGTGCGACGTTGACGGCAGCGCTTGCCGAGCGTTTCAGTCAACGGAAGGACGCTGAAACCATTGCCCGGCTGATGCTATCGCAATGGCAGGGATCGCTCCTCTGGTGGGGCTTTTCCGCCGAAGGCGCCGTCGCCGACTATGTGGAGCGGGAGCTGCGGCTCTTTCTTGCCGCCCTCGAGCCCCAAAAAAACTAGGGTCTCCTGCGAGTTCTTATCGTTTGTGAAGGGGCAAAAAGGCGGGCTATCGACCGTGCACCGGAAATTTTCCGGACGCACAAAGGGGAAATACCCATGAAGATCAGACACTGCCTTATCGCTCTCGCCTTGTCGGCTAGCCCGCTTCATGCAGCGGGCATGACGGATACGGCGTTCCGGGAGATAGCAGGTCGCATTTTTCAGCCCGTGATCAAGGAATACGACATTCCGGGACTGGCAGTCGGTGTCACGATCAACGGCTCCGAATTCTATTACACTTACGGCGAAGCCTCGCGCGAGACGAAAGCGCCCGTCACCAGCGACACTATCTTCGAGCTCGGCTCGGTCAGCAAAATTTTTAATGTCACGCTTGCCGCACTTGCCGAGCAACGTGGTCTGCTGTCCCTTGACCAGCCGGTCTCGACCTACCTGCCGGAACTGAAGGGGAGCGCCTTCGACAAGATCACGCTCGTCAATCTCGCCACGCATACGTCAGGCGGTCTGCCGTTGCAGGTGCCTGATAGCGTGACTGATGATGCCGAGTTGATGGCCTACCTTAAGAGCTGGAAGCCGGCCTACGAGGCGGGCACCATGCGCTCCTACTCCAATGTCAGCATCGGCCTTCTCGGGCGTATCGCCGGAGAGCGCCTCGGCGGTACTTACAAGCAGGCGGTCGAAGGGCAGCTGTTCCCCGCCCTCGGCCTGAAAAGCACCTTCATCGCGGTTCCGCCTGATGCCATGGACCGCTACGCTTTCGGCTATGCCAAGGCCAACAAGCCGATCCGCGTCGGACCCGGCGTCCTCGGCGACGAGGCCTACGGCATCAAGACCACGGCCCGCGACATGGTGCATCTGATGGAACTCAACTTGAAGCCGGATACCCTGGCGCCCGAATTGGCGGCCACGATCGAGAAGACGCATACGGGTTATTTCGATACGGCTTCCTACACGCAGGACATGATCTGGGAGCAATATGCCTGGCCCGTCGCGCTCAAGCAGCTTCTCGACGGCAACTCCTCCAAGATGAGCCTGGAAAGCCAGCCGGTCAAAAAGCGGGCGAAGCCGCTTGCGCCGCAGAAGGCGGTACTGATGAACAAGACCGGATCGACGAACGGCTTCGGCGCCTATGTCGTGCTGGTGCCGAAGGCGCATATCGGCCTCACGGTGTTGGCAAACAGGAACTATCCAAATAGCGCCCGCGCCGAAGCAGGGCTGAAGCTCATCCAGGCGCTGGAGGCATACACAGCGAAATAACCGCCAGGTGTCCGGTCGCAGCAGAGGGAGTGACAGGCGCCAGCGGTCACTCCCTATCCATTCGTGCTGGAGGACAGGTCTTCTTCATCCGTGATATAGGGTCGAACATCCCCAATCAGGATGGAATGCATGTCATCGCATATGCTGGCAGATCCGCTGTTTCAGTTTGTTGTCCTCGTTCTGCTCAGTACCGTGGCACGGGTCATCTTCGGACGAAATCCGACTTTCCGACTAATTGCCAATATCATCTTCTTCGCGCTGCTGACGCTGCTGCTCGTAGAGCACGAGATTGCGCCCTATACGTCTGACATGGGCGATGCCACGGATCTTTTCCGGCGCGTTTTCGTCGGGGTCGCCAAGGCCGTCTGGTGGATCGGCGGCGCGATGGTGCTGGCGAGTTCGGTGCGGCTCTTCCTGATTTTCGAGCGCAAACCGCGCGARGGACGCCTGCTGCAGGATCTCGTCGTCGCCATCGTCTATCTCGGCGCCGGGCTTTCGGTCGTAGCTTACGTCTTCGGCGTACCGATCGGCACGCTGATTGCTACATCGGGTGTCTTCGCCATCGTGCTCGGCCTGGCGTTGCAGAGCACGCTGAACGACGTCTTCTCGGGCATCGCGCTCAATCTCGGCCGGCATTACAGCGTCGGCGATTGGATCGTCCTCGACGACGGCGTGCAGGGCCGCGTGGTGGAGACGAACTGGCGCTCCACCCATCTCCTGAACGGCACCAACGACCTCGTCATCGTTCCGAACAGCGCGCTCGCCAAGGCACGGCTGACGAACCTGACGAGCCCCGAAGAAGCCCATGGCGTCTCGCTGAAGATCCGGCTTGCTCCCTCGATCTCGCCGGCGACCATCGAAGAGACGATGCGCACGGTGCTTTTGAGCAGCAACGCCATTCTGAAATCCCCTACCCCTGTTGTCAGCATCACGGGGCTGGACAGCAATGCCGTCGAGTTCGAACTCTCCTTCCGCGTCTCCGGATTGGGCGAAGCGACCGCCGCCCGCAACGAAGTCTACGATCTGGTCTATCGTCATGCCAAGGCGGCAGGCCTGCAGCTTGCGCCACCGGCCGGCTCGCCGGTTCCCCCGGTTGCCGATCCGCTGGAAGCGGCCGGAAAGCACCCGAATTCGGCCTGGCGGCTGCTGAACGCCATCGCGCTCTTTTCAACGCTGAYGGAAGACGAAAAGGAGTCGCTTGCGACCGACATGAAACGGCTGAACTTCCGCAAGGATGCGCTGATCGCGACGCAGGACACCTCGCTGACCTCCCTGATGATCGTGCGGCGCGGCGTTGCCGTCGTGGAACGGATCGAGGGCAACGAGATCATCGAACTCGCCAGAATTGCGCCCGGCGACCTCTTCGGGGAACGCGGCGTGCTGATGGGTGCGCTCGAGCCGGCCAATATCCGCGCCCTGACATCCGTCATCGTCTACGAGATCGCCAAGGACCACCTCGCCGCGATCATGCAGCAGCGTCCGGCGCTTGCCGAAGAACTCGGACTGCTGCTATCGCGCCGTATCGAATCCGAGAAACATCACTTCAGTGCCGGCGTATCGGCGGAAGGCAGCCATCCGACGACGCTGACGACGCGCATAAGGCATCTGTTCCAGATCCCCCATGGCACCTGGCCATAGCGGTCAGCCGGCCTTCTCCTCGGCTTCCCGGGTTCTTTCGGCGTCCTCTCCGACCGTCAGCGGCCAGTCAACGACATAATCCTCGAAATCCTCGACATCGACATCGTTTTCGCTGATGGTTCGGCCGCGGGCTGAAATGCCGGCAGCGTGGACGGTTTCCGGATCGCCAGATACCAATGGGTGCCACCAATAGAGATCTCGGCCCTCATTGACGAGGCGATAGCCGCAGGTCGGCGGCAGCCATGCGATCTCGGAGACGTTCTCCTTGGTGAGCTGGACGCAATCCGGCACGAAATCCCAGCGGTTCGGATAGCTGGAGCAGCGACAGCTGTCGCTGTCGAGCAGCTTGCAACGGACCGAGGTAAAATAGACGTCGCCGCTATCCCATTCCTCGATCTTGTTGAGACAACAGAGGCCGCAACCGTCGCAGAGGCTTTCCCACTCCTCGGCATTCATTTCGGCGAGCGTCTTGCGCTTCCAGAAGGGCAGATCGTTCATCACTCGTTTCTTGCAACAGCCGCCCGCAAATTCGCGTGACGACCGTTCAACTCTCTTGTTCTTGTCCGCGAAATCAACCAATTATTCAACATGCTCCGGCTATCCGGAGAGTCGCGGCCCCTTTCAGGCCCCGCTCCTGCGTCCGGTTCACGGCCGCCGAGCGTGCTCAGGCGGGAATATAGGACGTGCAGGATCCGGACAACCCAAATGTTGGGCCAGACGAGCCCGAAAACGGGCAAGGCAAGAAGCCACAGAAGCAGCAGTCGAAAAACCGACACCTGTTGCTGCGCATCGATTCATGGATCGACTCGACCGTCTGGAACGCCGGCTTCCGCGCCGCCGAGATCTGGGAAGACACCACCATTTTCTTCCGCCGCTTCCGTGTCCGCGGCTGGAAACGTGCCGTATTCGAACTCGCCGGCGAAGGGCTGACGCTCGGCGCCGTCGGCTTCGTGCTGATGCTGGCGCTTGCCCAGCCGGCTTTCGAATCCACCAAGGAAGACTGGCGCAACCGCGGCGATTTCGCCGTGACCTTCCTCGACCGCTACGGCAACGTCATCGGCCATCGCGGCGTCATCCACCAGAATTCCGTGCCGATCGACGAATTACCGGATTCGCTGATCAAATCCGTCATCGCCACCGAGGACCGGCGCTTCTTCGACCATTTCGGCATCGACGCTATCGGCCTGTTCCGCGCCATGGTCACCAATGCCCAGGCCGGCGAAGTCGTCCAGGGCGGCTCGACACTGACGCAACAGCTCGCCAAGAACCTGTTCCTCTCCAACGAGCGCTCGATCGACCGCAAGATCACCGAGGCATTTCTAGCACTATGGCTGGAGGCCAACCTCTCCAAGAAAGAGATCCTCGCGACCTATCTCGACCGCGCCTATATGGGCGGCGGCACATTCGGTGCTGCTGCTGCGGCGCAATTCTATTTCGGCAAGAACATCACCGACGTGAACCTTGCCGAATCCGCCATGCTCGCCGGTCTCTTCAAGGCGCCGGCCAAATATGCCCCGCATGTGAACCTGCCTGCCGCGCGTGCCCGCGCCAACGAGGTGCTGACCAATCTCGTCCAGAGCGGGCTGATGACCGAGGGGCAGGTGATCGCCGCCCGGCGCAATCCCGCCACTGTCRTCGACCGCAACGAGGTGGAATCGCCCGACTTCTTCCTCGACTGGGCCTTCGACGAGGTGCAGCGCCTTTCGCCCCGCTTCCACCAGCGCTCGCTGATCGTGCGCACCACGATCKACATGGGCATCCAGCAGGCGGCGGATGATTCCGTCGAGACATCGCTGCGCGAATATGGCGAGGCCTATCACGCCAAGCAGGGCGCGATGGTGATGATCGAAAACGGCGGGGCCGTGCGCGCCATGGTCGGCGGACGCGATTATGGCGAGAGCCAGTTCAACCGCGCCACCAGGGCGCTGCGCCAGCCGGGCTCCTCCTTCAAGGTCTATACCTATTCGGTGGCCATGGAGAGCGGGATGACGCCGAAGACGACGATCATCGACGCGCCCATCTCCTGGGGCAACTGGAGCCCGCACAATTACGCAAACCGTTATGCCGGGCGTATCACGCTGGAAACCGCGGTCGCCCAGTCGATCAATACCATTCCGGTGCGTCTCGCCAAGGAAAAGCTCGGCATTCAACCGATCCGCGCCATGGCCAAGGCCATGGGCGTCGAAACGCCGATCCGCGACGACGTGACGATCCCGATCGGCACGTCCGAAGTGACAGTGCTCGACCAGGCAACGGCCTATGCCGTTTTCCCAACCGGCGGCTACCAGTCGCGCCGCCACGGGATCACGCAGATCCTCGATTACGATGGCGACGTTCTCTACGATTTCGATCATGACGAACCGCCCGCCCAACGGGTGCTTTCCGAACAGGCCGACAGCTACATGAACCAGATGCTGTCGCGGGTGCCCTATGTGGGTACGGCGCGCAAAGCGGCGCTGGACAACGGCGTCGTCACCGCGGGCAAGACGGGCACGACGCAGGCCTATCGCGATGCCTGGTTCGTAGGCTTCACCGGCAACTACACCTGCGCCGTCTGGTTCGGGAACGACGACTACACGTCGACCAACGAGATGACCGGCGGCTCGCTGCCCGCCATGACCTTCAAGCGCGCCATGGACTATGCCCATCAGGGCGTTACGCTGCGCCCGATTCCCGGMATCGAAAACCCGCTGCCATCCGAAAAGGATGTCGCCAAGGCGCAGGCCAACAAGCCGAAAGACGGCACGCCGACCCTCGTCCGCCCGCGGATGCTCTCGGTGCAATCGACCGACATTCTCAAGGGCATCGGCGAAAAGCTGAAGGATGCCGCGCCGCTCGAGGTACAGAAGGTGGCAAGCGCGGATTGATACTTCCCCTTTTTTGGCAAACCGGCATGACTGGTTCGCCAAGACATGGGGGACACAGCGTCCGATGGCATTCCACCCTGCCAGAATCAGTGGTAACCCTTTCAACTGATTTGATCTTCAAGGGCGCAAGGTGTTTCGGTTTCCCCTTTTCATCCTGGTCACGCTGATCGTCGCCTTCGGCGGCGGCATCATGATTTCGCTTTATGCGCTGGATGCGACGCAGGGGTTCGGGGCGATCAAGCTCGGCGCCTGGGAAGCCTTTCCGGAGCTCCAGACCGTCGACGCGGACCCCTATGCGAAGTCGCACCGTGCGCGCGCCGGCAAGCTGCTCTATGGCAGCGCCGAAGGCCTGACCTTTACGGCAAGCGTGGACGACAGCGGCGAGCGGCTGAATGCCGCCTGCCACTACCGCATCACCGGCCAGACGCCGCCGGCGCGGCTGTGGACGCTGTTTACTGCCGACAACGCCGGCAACCCCGCCTCGCTGCAGCAGACCCTGCCGGCCGCTTTGAATTCATGGACGGTGCTGCGCCAGCCAGACAGCGGCTTCACCATCGACATCTCGCCACATGCCCAGCCCGGCAACTGGCTGGCGCTGCCGAGGGCTGGCACGTTCCGGCTGGTGCTGACGCTGTTCGACACGCCAACGGCGGGCAGCTCCGGGGTGATCGACCTCTCCATGCCAAAGCTCACCAAGATCGGGTGCGGCAATGCTTAGAGTGTTCTTCGCCGTCATAACGGGGCTTTTCGGCGCAGCCCTTCTGCACCTCGTCATCATTCTCGCACTGCCGCATTTCACCGGGCGCGATGCCGCAACGCGGGTGGAGGCCGAAGGCGATCCCAACAATTTTTATCTTCTGACCAGCCGCTATGACGAGGCGGGGCTCGCCAATGGCGATCCTTTCGTGCGCACTGCCGTCTGTTCCTTCGATGTGGGCGAAGCGCCGGTGCATTTCATCGCCAAGGGCAATGTGCCCTTCTGGTCCATCGCGATTTATGACAGCGCCTCTAACGAGGTCTTCAGCATGAACGATCGCACCTCCGTCGGTGGCGCGCTCGACGTTCTCGCAGCAAGCCCGATCCAGCTGACCGACCTGCGCAAGAACCTGCCGCAGGAACTGCAGCAGACGATCCTGGTGGAGATGGCGCATTCCGAGGGCTATGCGGTCCTGCGCACGCTGGCGCCGCAGGCAAGCTTTGACGAGGCCGCGCGAGCCTTTCTGACGGAAGCGGGCTGCGACGAACTCGAGGCCCGCTAAAGCATGTCGCGCAAAAGTGTACATCGGTTTTACGATAACGACATGCGTCAAACAAGGACTTAAAGGGCGGTAGCCGATCTCGAAGATCGCGACAAACTTTAAGTTGTTTTCCGATTTACTTGTTCTTGACACGCGGCGCAGAATGCGCCGGATTTTTCTTCGGGGTTTCGACGATCCGTTCGTAACGGACGCCGGTGAACCAGAGGATTTTTGCTTCGCGGGGCTCCTTGCCCGTGCGGCGCGGCTCCTCACGCAACCGGTCCGCCAATGCGACTACAATTGCCATTCTCGTCTCCATGCACTGCCCGAGACGGATGAACTTGCGATGGATTTCACCCTGCCCGCCATGCTGCGGGCCAGCGCGTCCTCAAGCGCCGGATGAACCGGACCGAGGGCATTCGCGCCTTTCTCACGGCACCTGATTGAAATACCGTGATGCTGCGGAGCTTCCACGATCCATATTCCCAAATCGCGTCGTTCCTGTCCGAATTGAGACACACGACCGTTAACAGATTACTAATATTCAGCCACTGCTTTGGACAGTCTGCCCGACGCCGATATAACGCGCAGAATGGTTGTTTGGTTTCAGCCGCGGAAAAGAAAAGTCAGGCTGAAAGTCACCCAATAAAATTAGAAATAATTCATATAGTTAACAGATCTTATTTACTGAAGCGGCGGCCGCGCGGTGGGTGTTGCAAAAATGCGTCACGAAAATACTAATTGCGGCAAGAGACGATGGGTGTATCGTGATCTTATCGGCCAAAAGTTTAAAGCGATGGCCGCTTGGGAGATTATACGTGCTCTTGCTGTCATACGGAGAGCAACCCATGCCCTTTCTGTATAGTTCCGCATTCACCTCAGAAGATTTGGATGTGTTGCGCGGCGCGCTGGATGCGTGGTGCGCGGAGAAGCATCTCGACATCAGAAGTGTCGAAGCGCAGTTCGCTGCTTCGACTGCGCTCGACCTTTACCAGTCGGGCCATGACGATCACGACAAACTGCTGTCGGCACTCAGAGGCCGCAAGGGTCTTTAGATTATTTGCCGGCTATTTATCCACATCCTTAAAAACTGAAAATCGCCCCCGCGCCCGGGCGATCGATTTTATTTTGCCGGCTCATCAAGCCGCAACACGCGAAACGTGTGTATTTMTGTTGCATTTTAATAGAATCTTCAGCATGCATTAACTGTACCGGTGTAGGATTTGTTCATAACCGTATGGTCTGACGCGCGTCCCGCCAGCGCTTGTCGGCCCCATGGTTTCCCGCTTGTTCTGCGTTTTCAGGGTGTTCTTGTGCGTGACCGGTTTCGAGACCTAGAGGGCCCCATGGCCATCAGGAAGAAGGACGTGGTGTTAATGGCGACTGTCAGCAGTTTCGAGAACCTGTCACATCCGACACGCTCCGAACTGCGCCAGTTTGCCGAACTCTTCATGCCGCTCTTCCAGGCCTCTTCCGAAGAGGCAAGGCGCCAAGCCGTGGCAGCCCTTTCCCAATGCGAGAACATGCCGGCAGCCGTTGCGCTCTTCATCGGCAATCAGCCGATAGAGGTCGCCGCACCTTTTCTCACCTCCTCCAAGGCGATCAATGACGACACGCTGATCACGATTGCGCGCACCCAGGGTGCTGCGCATGTAAAGGCGATCGTCAGCCGCGATTCGCTGTCGCCTGATGTCATCGACGCGCTGGTGGCGCTGCGCCAGGCCGAGCCGCGTCCATCCGCTGCCACTGCTCCCGCAGAGCAACACGCCATACCGCTTTCGCCGATGCCTGTCGCGCCCGAAATGGACCAGCAGGAAGCACAACGCATCGCCAATGAAGAGGCGCTACGCGAGCGCATCCGCAGCCTTGCCGGCCATCTCGGCCGCAATGATGAGGACCGCCTTGGCCTTCGCTCGCTGTCAGATATTCAGGAGGCGCTACTGGTGCGCTTTGCGCGCTCGCGGGAAGCCGTGCATTTCGCCACTGCGCTAGCCGATGCGCTGTCGGCCAGCCGCTGGCTTGCGGAGCGCATCATGCTCGACCTGTCCGGCCAGCAGCTCGCCACGACGCTGACGAGCCTTGGCATGGGCTTCCTCGATTCCGTCTTCGTGCTGGAGAAGCTCTATCCGCACCTTGCCGAAGTGCCGCACAATGTCAGCCGCGCCTTCCTCGTTCTCGACGCGCTGGACCCGGAAGAATGTCATGCCCGCGTGGACGCATGGCGGCGCGCCGATAGCTACACCTACAATCCGGAAGCGCCAACCGCAGCAGACCAGCCGGCTCCCGTCGCACAGGCGCAGACCCCCGCCTACCGCTTCATCCGGCAGGCGCCGGTGCGCGATCTCAAGAGCGTCAGCCGGGCGCGCTAGAACATTTCCGCTTTCCTCTGATAACGACAATGTTCCAGCTCTTTGTTTTCACGCAATTCCGGACGCAAAACCGCTGTACGCCTTTGCTGAAACTGCTCCAGCCTTCAAGTGATCGCGACGATACTGCTGCGGCGCGACACCGGTGATGCGCTTGAACGCATTGCTGAAGGCGCTTTCCGACTGATAACCCAGCGAATAGGAAATCGCCGAGATCGGCTGCGAGCCTGATCGCAGCGCCTTGGCGCCAAGCCGCATGCGCCAGCGCAGCAGATAATCCAGCGGTGCCATGCCCGCGAGTTTACGGAAACGCAGGGCGAAATTGGAGCGTGACATGCCARCGGCTTCGGCCAGATCCTGCAGCCGCCAGTTCCGTGCGGGATCACCGTGCAGGAGACGGATCGCCGCGCCGACGCGCCTGTCACTCAGCGCCTGCGGCCATCCTGGTGTCGTCGCATCGGCCTGATGCAACCAGACGCGGATCAACTCTACGAAGAGAAGCTGGGCCAGATGGTCGGCGGCAGCCGACCCGCCCGGACGCTTCTCATCCCACTCCTCCCCCAGCCGCGACAGCAACCAGCGGATTGCCGTCGCCTCCCGCGACTTGCCGCTGACGAAAAGGATCGGCGGCAGTGCATCGAGGAGCAGGCCGGCATCGGCATCGTCGAAAGTAACACGTCCGCCGACGGCAAACAGGCTTTCGCACGGCAGGTCGGCGTTGATGGAGGCGGTATGATCAKGGCCAAAGATCTCGGACGGCGCCACCGGCGTCAGCACCGGATCGCTGCAGAGAACATACGTGCTGCAATTGACGAGCAGGAAGCAATCGCCAGCCTCCAGCCAGCGTGGCTCGGCACCGTTGGAAACCAGATAACAGCCGCCTTCCAGCACGGCGTTGAACTTCACGCCCTCAGAAGCGAAACGGATCGACCAGCCACCCTTGGCCCTGAGGCTGGCGGAGAGCAGGCTTCTGGCAGAGAGCAGCGACAGGACATCGGAAAGAGGGTCGACAGCAAGCATTTAGGATGATCACGCAGATAGATTGGACTTCAGCGCATGGATAATCCTACATCCGATGCATTACGTCTAGCCCACCTCAGGAGCGGACGAACCGCTCACGAAACAGATGCGAGGATGTCATGCCTACTTCCCAATATCCCCTTCCCTCCGGTCTCGGCCGCTCGACGACTTCGGAAGAAGCACTCGGCAATGCAGATCTGACCGGCAAGCTTGCGGTCGTCACCGGCGGTTATGCCGGCCTCGGCCTGGAGACGGTGCGGGTGCTTTCCAACGCCGGTGCTGCCATCATCGTGCCGGTGCGTGACGTCGATAAGGCCAAGGTGGCACTCAAAGATCTGCCACGTATCGAGATTTATCCGCTCGACCTTTCGGCGCCTGCCTCCATCGATGCCTTCGGGCGGGAATTTGCGGCCAGCGGCCGGCCGCTTGATCTTTTCATTGGCAATGCCGGCGTCATGGCGACACCGTTTGCGCATGACGACAGAGGTTTCGAGCGGCAGTTTGCGACGAACCATCTCGGCCACTTCCAGCTTGCCGCATGGCTCTGGCCGGCGCTGAAGCGCTCCGGCAATGCCCGCGTCGTGGCACTTTCCTCCGGCGGACACCGTTTCTCCCCCATCGATTTCGACGATCCGAACTATCAGCGTCGCACCTATGATGCCTGGAAAGCCTATGGTCAGTCGAAGACGGCCAATGCGCTGTTTGCCCTTGAACTCGACCGGCGCGGGGCAGAGCATGGCGTGCGTGCCTTTTCGGTTCACCCCGGCTCGATCAAGACCGAGTTGACCCGCTATGTCTCGGATGCGGATATGGAAGCAATCGGCTTCCGGGATGCCGACGGCAATATCCCCGCGCATATTGCCGCGCTCTTCAAGACGATCGAACAGGGTGCGGCGACCACCATCTGGTGCGCGACGAGCCACCAGCTCGACGGCATGGGCGGCGTCTATTGCGAGGATTGCGATATCGCCGAGGCACTGCCCGCCGATACGAAGGAGCTGCGCGGCGTGATGCCCTGGGCGATGGACACGGACGCTGCCGAGCGGCTCTGGGCTCTCAGCGAAAAATTGCTCGGMATTTCCTTCGAATAGACAAGCCCTCGCCTCCGCGTGCCGTCATCGCAGAACCTCTGCGCACTTTTGCGCGACATGCTTCAGCGCACCGGCAACTCCAGCCGGCGGGTTATGCCGACCATCTCCAGAAACACCTCGTCATGACTGACGACCAGCAGCGCGCCGTCATAGGCTCTCAGGCCGGCTTCGACGGCAGCGATGGAATCGATGTCGAGATGGTTGGTCGGTTCATCGAGGATGAGCAGCGCCGGCGGTGCCGCGCCGCCGAGAACGCAGGCAAGGCCGGCGCGCAGAAGCTGGCCGCCTGACAGCGTCGAGACGATCTGCAGCGCCGCATCCGCCCGGAACATGAACCGGGCGAGTGCGGCACGGCAGGCGTTTTCATCCGACTGTGGGTTCAACCGCCGGAAGTTGTCGCGGATCGAGGCCTTGGGATCGAGCAGACTGACGCGCTGATCGAGCATGGAGAATGAGGTCAGCACACGAACCGCGCCTTCCCACGGCTGGAGATCGCCCGAGATCAGCGCCAGCAGCGTCGTCTTGCCCGAGCCATTCGGGCCGGTGACGGCGATGCGTTCAGGACCTGTCATATCGAAGGACAGCTTGCGGATGATCAGTTCGCCCGCCTCGTAACCGGCCGTGACCGCGTCGATCCTCAGCACCGATCTGCTTGGCGGCAGGCCGGTCGAGGGCAGCTTGACGGAAAGCGGCTGGAGTATCTCGATGCGTTTGCGCGCCTCCTCGGCATCCTCAAGCGCCTGGGCGTGGCGGCGCTCGGCAAGGCGGGCATTGTCACCGCTGGTACTCTCCGCCTGGCGCTTCAGACCGCCGGCGATGATACGCGGCATGTCCCCCTTGGCTGCCTTCTTCTTGCCGGCGCTGTCCTTGCGCGCCTTGCGCTCGGCCGTTTCCTGCGCGCTGCGGGAAACCTCCGCCACGCGTTTCCTGGCATCCGCAAGATCGTGCTCGGCGGCAGCCAGTTCCAGAGCCTTGCGAGCGCGGTAATCGCTCCAGTTTCCGCCATAGCGCGTGGCGCCGAGCGTCGTGAGCTCGACGATGGCATCCATCGTCTCCAGCAATTCGCGGTCATGGCTGACGATGAGAGCGCCGTGCCGCCAGCTACCGAGAAGCGAGATCACCGCTTCACGGCCGTCGCGATCCAGATTGTTGGTCGGCTCGTCGAGGACAAGAAAATCCGGCTCCTCGAAGATCAGGGCCGCGAGTGCTGCGCGGGTGCGCTGACCGCCAGACAGTGCTGAAAGCAGCGTCTGCGGGCTGGCGGCAAGGCCTGATCGTTCCAGTGCGGCATCGATGCGCGCTTCGAGCGTCCAGTCTGCAACAGCAAGCTCGTCGGCGCTCGCCTCGCCGCTTTCGGCACGGCGAAGAATGGCGAGAGGCTCCGTCGCCCCGAAGAGATCGGCGACCGTCTCATCCGGCCCGACCTGCACACTCTGGCGCAGGATGCCGATCGTGCCGGAAACCGAGATAGAACCGGTCTGCAGCTGCAGCTCGCCGGCGACCAGCTTCAAAAGCGTGGTTTTGCCGACGCCATTGCGGCCGACAAGGCCGGTGCGCTCGGCGCCGAAGCTCAGATCGATATTGGAGAAAAGCGGCCGGCCGTCAGGCGTGGACCACGAGAGATTGGAAAGCGTCATGGATGCAGGCATGGAAATCCCCGATGGCAAGGCGAATTGGCGTTGCGATCAGGTTCATATCCATTGAGCACACATCCTGTTGGTATTGCGGATGGCAGTAAACTAGGCGGGAATTGGCGTAAATTCAAGGCAGGCCGTCAGCCGGCCATCGGGATAAGTTCCGAGACCTTGTCTGTCTCCAGCTCGACGATCCAGAGATCTGGGTCGAACTTGCGCTCGCGGTCCAGCATCTCCCGCACCTTGTCCGGCTCGGCGCGTTCGAGCCGGATTTCGAAGAGGCGGTCGCCGCTGCTCTCCTCATCGAAGAAGCTCTGTGGAGCGGGCGCATAAAGGGTCTCGAGACCGTCGCGGAAGCGCTGGCGAATGAAGATCGCGCCGGCTTCCTCGGCACCCTTCTTCTCTACGRCAGCAAAATCGCCCGCAGAGAAAACCCGGCGGACGAGAGCGGAAACATAGATGTCGGCGCGTAATCTCATGAGCGCGGTATAGACCGCGCGGCAAGTGGCGGCAACGCTATACCTTTACCGCCAGCCGCAAGCCGCCCCAATGCCTGCCGCGGACAGTGATCGGGGCGGAAATATCCTTCATCATGACGAAATTGCCGCCGCCCATGTCCCGACGGTAAGTCTGGACGAGGAAGGGAGCGGTGCTTCTGCCGGCGGCCAGGCCGACGCGATCGTTGAAGATGCGGCGGTTGCGGCAGTTGGCCGTATTCCAGATGGTGTCGCCCGGCTTCTGCGGCTGCGAGAACTTCTTGTTATGGGTCGGCAGGTAGCCGTTTCCATCGACAGCGGCACAGAAGGCGATGCACTCGTCGGAAGCCGCCGCCGGCTCCTGGATCGGCGGCAGCAGGCGGTCGGCGAGCTCGGTGAAAGGCGTCATCATCTGCACCGGATCGGTTCCGGGAATGGGATGATAGTGGCGGCTGAACAGACTCTCCATGCCGATCCCACCCTCTGCGACCACACGCTCCAGGGCATGGGATATCCGGGCGGCGACGGATTGCGCCTGTTCGATCCAGTGGCGGTCGGCTGTCTCGACACCGGCGCTCGCGGTCAGTTGGATCAGCGTTTCCGACAGGCCGACGACACTGTCGACGCGTTTTGCCGCCTGCTGCAGCCGGCAGTTGGAATCGAGCACTTCGGCCGACATTTCGCCGAGCTTGGCGACGAAGCCGGCGCAATCGCGGTCCACGGCCTCGGTCGTATTGGCCATGACGGCGGAGCTATCGAGGATGCGGGTAATCACATGCTCCATGCTTTCGAAGGCGCCGCGCATCGTCTCGGATTTTTCGCTGACGCCAGCAGCACTCTTGCGCGCGCCGCCGCCGACAGTCGAGAGACGGTCGATCTTGACGCGAAGCCGCTCCAGCGTTTCCTGAATGGCGCCCGTCGCCTTGGAGGTCTGCAGCGACAAAGCGCGGATCTCAGAGGCGACGACGGCAAAGCCCTTGCCCGTCTCGCCGGCGCGGGCGGCCTCGATCGCCGCATTGAGCGCCAGAAGATTGGTCTGGCGGGCGATGGTGCTGATCTCGGCGGCCACCTCATCCACATCGGTCAGCGAGCGGGAGAAGTCGGAGATTTCCGTACTGATCTCTTCGGAGGACTGAACCATGTGGCGGATTTCCTCGACCGAGCCGGACAGGCGATCGGCCGATTCCTTCAGCATATGGCGGGCTTCGGAGGCGGTACTATCGGTCTCACGAAGGGAAACGGCGACGGAGCGGTTGGTCTCGGCAATCGACAGGGCCGTGCGGGTGACATCATCGAAGGCGGCGACATGGCGGGCGGACATTGCCGCCATGTCCTGGATGGCGCCGGCAATATCAACGAGATCGACGCCGAGCGTAGAGGCCTCTTCGGCAAGGCGCGAGAGGATATGGCGCAGCGCGGCGCGATCCGGCCCATCCGGTTCATAGACTGGACTTGCGGCATTCTCCTCCACCGCCTTCAGCGCCTGCATGATCGAGCTCCCCCAAGCTATATTAGAGAAGCTTCAAGCAACATGGTTAACAATTGACTAAGAATATCGGGGATTAGACTTAGGTCGCAAGGCTTCAGCTCTGTGTGAGGCCGGTCAGCCTTTCGCTCATCTGCCAGAGTCGTTCGGCAAGTTCMGGGTCGGTCGCCCAGGGACGCACACCGAGCAACTCCTCGGAGTCACCGGGCACGGCCTTGGCGATATCGCAGTTTTCGCAATAGACGCCGCCCATGCCATCGAGCTTGTCGCTGACGGCGCACCAGATGGTGGTTGCCGCACCCTGGGCGATGGTCTTCTTGTTGTTCTCGGGGTCGATGACCGGGTTGCCGTCGGCATCCATATAGCCGCTCGCGAGCAGATATTCACGCGACTGGTGACGGATGAGATCGGTCGTGACGATGCCGCCCGGATGCAGCGAGAAGGCGCGCACGTCGTCTCTTGCGCCTAAAGCATCCAGAGAGACGGCAAAAAGCGCATTGGCCGTTTTCGACTGGCCGTAGGCGACATAGGGCTGGTATTCGCGGCTGTCGAACATCGGATCGTCGAAATCGACGCCGGAGCGGACATGACCGCGTGAGGAGACGGCAACGACGCGGGCGCCTTCGGCCTTCACCAGCGCCGGCCAGAGGCGGGCGGCGAGCTGGAAGTGGCCGAGATGGTTGGTGGAAAACTGCGATTCGTAGCCGCGGCTGTCGCGCGTCAGTGGGTTGGCCATGACGGCGGCGTTGTTGATGAGGAAATGCAGCGGCTCACCGTCTTCCAGGAAACGATCGGCGAAATCGTCGATGGAGTTGGGATCCATCAAGTCCATGTAACCGAGCTGCAGGCCGGGAACGATTTCGGCCGCGGCCCTGGCCTTCTCGATATTGCGGGCGGGCACKATAACCTTGGCGCCGGCCGCTGCCAGCACGCGGGCAGTTTCGAGGCCAAGGCCGGCATAACCGCCCGTGACGATCGCCACCTTGCCCGAGAGATCGTGGCCGGCAATCACTTCTTCCGCCGTAGACGCTGCGCCGAAGCCGGAGCCGATGGGAGCTTGTGGAGTGGACATCGAGTGTTTCCTTTCTAGTCGGACAACATCTACGTCCGGCAAGCGGGATTCTGAATGCTTGTAAATCCCGATTTCTTGCGCCATCGTACAAAGATGACCAGTGATCCTCTCTCCGAAATGCTCAGTCTGCTCGATGCCCGCTGCCTGATGGCCGGCGGGCTGATTGCCGGCGGCCCCTGGGCACTCGCCTTTCCGCAGCCGAACCGCATCAAGATCAGCGCGGTGGCCAAGGGCCGGTGCTGGCTGGTGCTGGACAATGGCAGCGCGCCGATCCTGCTCGAAGCCGGCGACGTAGTCCTGCTCAACGGCAAGCATTCCTTCGTGCTGGCAACCGATCTTGCGGTGACGCCGGCCGATGCCGTCACAACCTTCAAGGACAAGAAGGTCAATGGCATGGCGCGGCACGGCACCGGCGAGGACTTCCTCTATATCGGCGGCCATATCGCGCTTGGTCCGACCGGTACGGCGCTGCTGCTCGACGTGCTGCCGCCGGTCATCCATGTGCGGGCGACCGTTGCGGAAGCCGGCGTGCTGCGCTGGCTGCTCGACCAGCTGGTGCGGGAAATGGCGGCAGGCCAGCCGGGCGCGCTGCTTGCCTCCACCCAGCTTTCGCAGCTCATCTTCGTGCAGGTGCTGCGCGCCCATATCATGACATCGGAGCCGCTGACCGTCGGCTGGCTGCGCGCGTTCGGCGACGAAAAGATTGCGCCGGCGCTGCGCCTCATGCATGCGGACCCGGCGCACGATTGGCAACTTTCGGAATTGGCGAAATCGGCCGGCATGTCGCGCACCAGCTTTGCGCTGCGCTTCAAGACGGTCGCGGGCGTCGCTCCGCTCACCTATCTCACCGCCTGGCGCATGCGTCTTGCCGAACGGGCGTTGCGCGAGGGCTCGACGCCCGTTTCCTCGCTGGCGCTTTCGCTCGGCTATACTTCCGAAAGCGCCTTCAGCAACGCCTTCAAGCGCGTAACCGGCATTGCGCCGAAACGCTACCGGACATCGGCGGCCGTCAATATCGGCCCGATCGAAGAGGTGGTCGATGTCGAAGGACGGGTGCCGACCGTCGACTACCGTCTCCTGCGGCTGTCGAACAGGCCGCCAGCCCTGGCGCGGCAAGTTTGACGACAGGGAATGAAGGGCCGAAGGTTCATCCGGTTTGGAAATGGGCCGACTGGTCGATATCGGCGATGAGGCCAAGGTGCTTCGGCCCCCGGTCCGGCAATTCGCCAGTGGAGCGGATAAGGGAGTTGATCAGGCAATAGGCGCCGTGATGCGCAGCACGGCTTTGATCTGACCTAGAGCGCGCCGATTTCCTTGAGCTTCTTCAGCACGGCTTCACTTGGCTCGCCATTTTCCGGCAAGTTGTAGTGCTTCTGGAAATGTTTGATGGCAGCGCGGGTCTGTTCGCCTGCCACTCCATCGACGCCGACATTTGCGTAGGCCATGTTGGTGAGGCCCTTCTGGATCTTCAGCACCAGATCGACATTGGAAATTCCTKACAGCGGAACCTGCTTCGGCGAGGACGGCGCCGTCTTGACGGTCTTTTCGGCGCTGCGGATGGCGGCTGCCACCGGATCTTCCTCCGTCGCCTTCGACGTCACATCCTCCCGCGGTTTTTCGGCGGGAATGGTCGAGGGGCCGACAGCATCGGTTCTGAGCGCTGCGAGCACATCAGGCGTCGCATCCCCGCTCTGCGCCATACCGACCGTTTCCTCGAAGAAGAGGATGGCCGCACTGGTGCGCGGGCCGATGACGCCGTCGGCATTGCCGTTATAAAGGCCGCGGCGGATCAGCTCCTTCTGGATATCCATGACGAGCTGGTTCGGCTGCTGGGCGGCTGCAGCAGGCGGTGTCGTATCTGTCGTTGCGCCGGCATCGTCCGGCCGCTCGATGCGGAAAGTGGTGACATCGCCCTGCGGCTCGGTCTGCGGACGGAAGCCGATGGCGTTCGGCGCGCCCGGATCGCGGGTGCGGAAGATCGGATGCGGGTGCGAGCCCGGCTGATACCAGAGCGCATTGGCGGCGACGAAAGAGAAGATGACGACGAAGGCGATCGTGCCACCGGCAACGGAGGGATTGCGGCCGATGACGCCGCCAAGCACACCTGCGCCCTGAAGGCCGAGGCCGCCCAGCGCACTCGCGCCCTGCAGGCCGACGCCACCAAGCGCCGCCACACTGGTCATCAAAAGGCCCGGCTGCTGCCGCGCCTTCTTGCCCTTAGGCGATTTTCGCTTGCGCGCGGCCATCGAAGAGCCCCTCCTCCACTTCTGCGGCGACAACCGCACCCTTCAGCCGTGGCGGAAACTCGACCGCCCCCGCATGGCCGGCATCCTCGCCGGTGCAGGCGCCGGAACCATCCGCCGCGATCTCGATGGTGATGATGGTGCCTTCGCCCGGCTGGCTGGCGATGGCAAAATGGCCGCCATGCAGGGCGACAAGTCCCTTGACCAGCGAGAGGCCAAGACCCGTGCCCTCGAAACGGCGGGTATAATCATTCTGAATCTGGACGAAAGGTTGGCCGAGTGTGGCGAGCCTGTCGGCGGGAATGCCGATGCCGGTATCGCTGACTGTCAGCTTGAGAATGCCGTCGCGCATGGCCGCATCGACGGTGACCACGCCACCGGCTTCGGTGAACTTCACGGCATTGCCGACGAGATTGATGAGGATCTGCTGCAATGCGCGCTGATCGGCCATCACTTCGCCGATGCCGCGCTGGACGCGGTTCGTCAGAGTGACACCCTTGCTCTTGGCCTGCAGCRCCAGCATCGATTCACAGGATCGGATCGACGCACCGATATCGAAAGGCTCGAGCAGCAGGTCATAACGGCCGGCCTCGATCTTGCTCATGTCCAGCATCGTGTTGACGACGGAGAGCAGGTGCGCGCCGGATTCACGGACCAGGCCGACATATTCGCGCTGGCGGTCGTTTTCGAACTTGCCGAAATATTCGCCGATCAGGATATCCGAGAAGCCAAGGATGGCGTTCAGCGGTGTGCGCAGCTCGTGGCTGACGGCGGCGAGGAAACGGGACTTGGCGTCATTGGCCGATTCCGCGTCGGCCGCACGCGTCTGCGCCTCGGCGCGAAGCCGTTGCTCCACCGACACGTCATGCAACTGGGCAATGACGGCCGAAAGCACGCCGTCCATATCCCGTCGCGCGGTCATGTCCATGCGCAGATAGGCGAACTGGCGGTTATCGCGCGAGACGGAGGGACGTTCCAGCCTGAGATCGACGGTTGCCTTTTCCTCGCCCTGGCGCATGGCATCCAGCGCCTGCAGGAAGAGGATGCGGTCGGAGACATGGACCTGTTCGAAGAAACCCCTGCCCTTCAGATCGCGCATCCAGGTGAGATAGTCGCGCTTGTCGCGGCCACCCGCCGTCGTCACAGCGCCATGAGGGTCGAGGAAGAGCACGAGACCCGGGCTCATTTCAAGGAAGAGATCGTCGGCGCTCGCTGCTGCTGTGTTCGGGGGGATAGCCTGGCGGGAAAGCGCGATGCTGCCGACGGCAGAAAACAGGAAGGCGGCGCAGACCGTGGCGACACCGGCCGGTAGCGCAACAGCGGGGCTGGTGACGATGGAGAGGCCGACCGGAGCGGCAATAAGAGCGGCAGAGGAGAGGAAGACGAGGCGGCGCAGAATGGCGAGCTCGCTCTGGCGCACAGCTTCGCCGCCGCTCGTCCGGGAAAGCCAGCCTGCCGCTGCCCGGTCCACGAGGGCTGTCGCCCGGCCGCCAATGTCACTCAATACACGCACGCAATACCTGCCAAAAAGGCCTTTCATTGACCCGGACAATAGGCCCTCGCGGCTTAAAGAAAGGATAAGGCAAAGTCGCCCTCCACAGCCCAAAAACGCCAAAAGTCCCGTTTTGGGCCATCCGCAATGCTCTTTGAATTTTGTGGTTAATAGCAGGTAAGCGACGGATTTTCCTCATATTTCAGCATTGCGTTAACTCTTGTGGCAAGACKGCGGACCAAAAGCCCAGCAATTGCAGGCAGCGACTGCCACCATGCTTAACGGCGATCGTTAGAATTCGACTGAAATGCCCCGAAAATGCCGATCATTAAAATTCGAGACAAATTTGCCGCAAATGCCAGCGAGTTTCGAAAAGCGGCATTCGCAACTTGGCGGTAGGGTGAAAACACACCGGACAACCGGCCCGATTCGGCAACAAGACCGAACGGGGAAACAGGATGGGCAAGACAATGTGGTTTCTGATCAAAGGATCATTCTGGTTTGGCCTTGTACTCGTCGCTCTCTCGGTTTTCAGCTCGGAGAGCCGCGACAATACCGGCCACACGCAATTGCAGCTTTCCGACGCCTTCACGGCGGCAAGCGGCGCCTATGACTATATGACCGGCATGTGCTCCGAAAAACCCGAGGTCTGCAGCAAGGGTGCTGAGACCTTGACGGCTCTCGGCTACCGGGCCCGCGAGGGCGCCCGTGTCGCCTATGAACTGCTCGACAGCCAGTTCACGGACGATGCATCCAAAATGGCTTCCGCAAAGTCGGCCGTGCCGCAAGCGCCCGTGGCGCTCGCCGCTCCTTCCCTGCCGGACKCCGTGACCAATACCGTGCGTGAGGCACAGGCTGCGCTGAGCCAGCCGATGCCGCACCTGCCGCAGCCCTACCGCCCGCCGGTAGACGAGGGTGTTTCCGCCGAACGGGTCGTGACCGGCACTATCTCGGCTGGCACCATTCCGGCCGGCGCGATCCCGCTGCCGACACCGAAGCCGGCGATCTGACAAATTTTTGCGGGCGACGCCGCCCGTATCCAAGCTTGCATCGGTGGTCCGCATGACGCGGAGATGCCCCATGCCTGACGTGCCTGCCCTGTTTATTTCAGCATTTTGCTGCGCCGCGAGGATGCCCATCCCTCGCGGCTTTTCTTTTTAACGGTTCAAATCTGCGGTCGCTTCGCCTATATGAACGGATAACACTGAAAGGCCTGACAGCATGGCGACCCTCGACCAGATCATCGACGATTTCTCCTTCCTGGACGACTGGGAAGACCGCTACCGATACGTCATCGAACTCGGCAAGGCGCTGCCGGACCTGGCCGACGAGAAGAAGACCTCCGAGAACAAGGTCATGGGCTGCGCCAGCCAGGTGTGGCTGGTAACGCATACGTCCGGCAATCCGGACAATCCGCTGATGAGTTTCGAGGGCGATTCCGATGCGCATATCGTGCGTGGCCTCGTCGCCATCGTGCTCGCCACCTATTCCGGCAAAACGGCGTCCGAAATCGCTTCGCTTGATGCCTTCGAAATCTTCTCCAAGATCGGGCTCACCGAAAACCTCTCCTCGCAGCGCTCCAACGGGCTGCGCTCCATGGTAAACCGCATCCGCGAGGAAGCGCGTGTACGCGCTGCCGCCTGAGGGCGCGTGATCGGTATAATACAGAGCTGCAAGACACACGGCTGAGCGCCCGGAGGAAATCCACCGGACGCCCGTGTATAATGTCCCCTGATGGGACTATTTGCCGTCAGCCATCTTTTCGCGCAGGCGCTCTTCCTGTTCGGCAAGCTCCGGCGTGAAGGCTTCGCCGAAATCAGCGGCTTCGAAGACCTGGCGTATCTCGATTTCRCTCGGGCCTGGCATCGGATTGGGGCAACGCTTGATCCATTCCAACACCTCGTCCATGTCCTTGACCTGCCACAGCCAGTAACCGGCGATCAGTTCCTTGGTTTCGGCGAAGGGGCCGTCGATGACGAGGCGTTTCGGGCCATCGAAAGCGACGCGCTTTCCCTTGGACGACGGATGCAGGCCTTCGCCAGCCAGCATGATGCCGGCATTGACCAGATCCTCGTTATATTTGCCCATGGCCTCCAGAAGTTCAGTCGAGGGCATGACGCCTGCTTCACTGTMTGCTGTCGCCTTGACGATGACCATTACGCGCATTGTCTCTTCTCCTCTTGTTTACGGCGGCATGAGTGCCTGCCTGTCTGAGATCTCCGCTTTCTTCGAAACACGGAGATGCCCGATCTCTTTGCTTTCACGCAATTCCGAACGCAAAACCGCTGCGCACTTTTGCGCGACATGCTCTAGAGACGGATGAGCAATCGCGGGGCCGACATTTTTTGCCGTGCTTTTTTTGAAGATAAATGACGAGGGCCGAAAGTCATTCGATGGGACGACCGGCAAATACAAAAAAGCCGGGCAACAGGCCCGGCTTTTTATCGTCCAGCTGTATAATATTCAGCCGCGACCGCGCTTGCGGCGCTGTCCCAGGCCCATTTCCTTTGCGAGGCGCGAGCGCGCTTCGGCATAGGCTGGGGCCACCATCGGGTAATCGGCAGGCAGATCCCACTTCTCGCGATATTCTTCCGGCGCGAGATTGTGATGCGTCATCAGGTGACGCTTCAAGGACTTGAAGTTGCCGCCACATTCCAGGCACGTAATCTGCTCGTCCTGTACGGACTTGCGGACAGAGACTGCGGGCTTCTGCTTTTCGACGACCGCTGCCACCGGCTGCGGTACGGATGTGTTGCTCAATGCCGAATGTACGTCGGAAATCAGATTGGCCAGGTCGCTGACCGGGACAACGTGGTTGCTGACATAGGCCGCGACGATATCGGCCGTCAGTTCCACAAGCAGCTCCGGCGCATTGCCGGTCGCCATATCCGTCATATTCTTTCTCCTGTTAGCATGCTCAAATGGTCCTTCTCCCAAAAGACAAAGAACCCTCGTCGCAGAGCCAAACAGCAAAAGAGCAGGCAGCAGCCTTTGTTTCGAAAAACCGGAAATCCACCCCTAGATTCCGAAGACCGTATTTCTGCGCTAATACTGCCTGAAAGTGAGCTACTAYGTATTCTTCCAGGCCATCACCCAGTTAGACATTGGCAATCAAGGCTAAGGGACTTGGAAGCAGTACGATTCTAATTCACAATCAGAACTCTACTTAGTTTTTCAAATAGCATCGTTTTCCAAAAAGGCCAATTATTAATTGTGATTTTCCTAGAAAAAAAATCCATCACAAAGAATTGGTCAGCAGTTCAGCAAGCTTTACTCGTGCTTCCAGTGCATAAGTTTGCGTAAAATTGCTTAAAATTCTGAATAGCCCTCATCCTAGCGTATTCGCATATCGTCACGTACTGAGGTAAGGACCGGGAAATGTCCAGTTTTATGCGAAGCTCTCGCAAGAAGGTGTGCAGAAACCGGCGCCGTCAAGATGAAAAAGAGGAAACCGGCGAGCGCCCTCACAAGCACGGCAAGTTCACCTGAGTAAAGACCGGCGGCAAGCAACAACAGGCCGGAACCGACCGTGCCGGCCTTGGAGGCGGCGTGCATGCGCGTGTAGAGATCCGGCAAGCGCACGATACCGATCGCAGCCACCAGCGCGAACAAGGCGCCAGCCACCAGCAGGACCGCGGTGATTATCGCCAGCGCGTAGTCCATCATCATTCGCTCCTCCTTCGCGTCACAGGCCCAGCTTCTCCCGCCTTTCCGCGCGAGAGCACGAAACGGGCGAAGGCGACCGTTGCCAGGAAGCCGACGAGGCCGAGCGCAATGGCGATATCGATGTAAAGCGAGAAGCCGGTACGCACAGCGACGACGGCGATGAAGCCGATCGCGATACCCGTCAGCATGTCGAGCGCCAGGATTCGATCCGGCAGGCTGGGGCCGACGATGACCCGCCAGACGGTGACAAGCAAGGCAAGGCAGAGGATGCCAAGCGCTGTTATGGCCGCGGCGGAAACGATGGCGGCGGGCGTTATCATCCGAAGGCCTCCATGATGCGGCGTTCGAAACCATCAGCAATGCCGCGCCTGACCGTCTCCGGATCGGCGCAATCCAGTGCATGGACATAGAGCGTGCGCCGATCCTCGGAGACATCGACGGAGAGTGTTCCCGGCGTCAGCGTGATGAGATTGGCAAGCAGGGCGATCTGGAAATCGCTCGTCACGCTCAGTGGGAATGCAAGAATGCCGGGCGCGAGCTGCATGCGCGGCGACAGCACCGTCAGCGCCACCCGCCAGGCGGAAAGCGCCAACTCCTTCAGGAAAAGGCCGGCCAGCAGGAGGACGCGCAGCGGACGGATACGGCGCGGCAGCGAACGGCGGGCAAAGGCCTCACGCACGACAGCAAGCGACAGCAGCGACAGGGCCAGGCCGAGAACGAAATTATGCGGCGAAGCGCTGCCTGTCACGGCAACCCAGGCGATGGCAAGTGGCAGGCTGAGGAACAGGACGATCATTGCAGAGCCCCTTCCGGAAAGACGGAGAAGATGTAGGCGGAGGGATCCGCCAGCCCATCGGCTGCCGACCGGACGAGCTGCAGCAATTGCTCCGGCAGGATGCCGAAACCGATGACGAGGATCGTCAATGCCGCAAGCGGCAAACCGGCCGTCCAGCCGGTCCGCATCGGCGGCAGGAGCAGCGGGGATGGACGCCAGTAAGCGAGCAGGAAGACACGACCGATGGTGATCGTCAGCAGGAAGCCGCCGAGCAGGATCGCGCCGGCCAGCCACCAGGCACCAAGATCGAGCGAGGCCTTGACCAGCAGCACTTTCGGCCAGAAGCCGGAAAAGGGCGGCAGGCCGCAGGCGGCGAAGAGCAGCATGAACGAAATCGCCGCGAACCAGCCGTTCTGGCGATAGAGACCACCGAGCGCGGCAAGCGAGAAGGAGCCACCCCGCCTTCCCGCCTCGCCGACGAGAAGATAGAGCGCCGTCATCAGTACGACCGAATGCAATGCGTAAAAGACCGCGCCACCCAGGCCGTCCGCCGTGCCAAGAGCAGCGCCGATCAGCATGTTGCCGATGCCCGAGATCACCACATAGCCGAGCAGCCGGCGCAGGTMGGTTTCGGCGAGAGCGCCCAATGCGCCGACGAGGACGGTCAGGGCACCGACTATGGCTATCAGCAGGCTGAGTTCATCCCGTTCGGCCGGCAGCAGCATGACGAGGACGCGCAGCAGTGCATAGACACCCACCTTGGTCAGCAGGCCGGCAAAGAGCGCGGAAACGGCAATGCGCGGCGTGTGATAGGAGGCCGGCAGCCAGAAATTGACCGGAAAGGCCGCGGCCTTCATGGCGAAGGCGAGCAGAAAGAGGCAGGCAAGCGTCATCAAGGGCGCGGTGCCGGCAAGGCCCGCTGACCGCTCGGCGATATCGGCCATGTTGAGCGTGCCGAAGCTCGCATAGAGGATGCCGACCGATATCAGGAACAGCGTGGTGGCGATGAGGTTCAGCACCGCATATTTCAGCGCGCCATCGATCTGCGCCCGTTCGGAGCCAAGAATCAGCAGGCCGAAGGAGGATATGAGCAGCACCTCGAACCAGACATAGAGGTTGAAGATATCGCCGGTCAGGAAGGCGCCAGTGACACCTGATATCAGCAGCATCAGCAGCGGGAAGAAACCGTATCTCCGGCCGCTTTCGGTCGTATCCGACAGAGCATAGATGCCGGTGGCCAGGGTCGCCACAGCGGCAGCGAGCGCCATCAGCGCGCTCAGAATATCCACTGTGAAAGCGATGCCGAAGGGCGGCAGCCAGCGGCCCATGACCATGGTGAGCGGGCCGTGTTGGACGACCTGCCGCAGCAGAGCGGCGTCGAGAAGCACGAGAACGGCGAGGCCGGTAATGGCGATCCATGCCTGCAGGCGGGGAAAGCTGCGCAGCATCAAGAGCAGCGCGCCGAGGCTGATGCAAAGCGCGACCGGCAGGATCGCCAGCCAATGGACCAGCGGGATCGGAGCGGTGACCATGGCGGCAGAAAGATCGGAGACGGGGGCGGCCATTAGGCGGTGCCTCCCATGAGGGGGAAGATCGGCTGGAAGCGCGGGCTTCCCCAAACAAGAAGCGTCCCAAACTGCAGTACGTCAGCGATGTGCGAAGGTCGGGCCACGGGTCGATCTCCCCCCTTGTGGGGGAGATGCCCGGCAGGGCAGAGGGGGGTGAGCATCCGCACAGCCATCCTCAATACCCCAACGGCGGTAGCGGCCGGTCTTCAGGTTCGGCATCATGCATGCGGGTCGTATCGTCAGTGCCGAGCTCCTGATAGGCGCGATAGGTCAACACCAGCAGGAAAGCGAGGAAGGAAAATGAGATGACGATCGCGGTCAGGATCAGCGCCTGCGGCAGCGGATTTGCGGCACCCGATGGCAGTATGTCAGCGCCAGCGGGGATGATCGGCGGAACTTCCCGGGTCAGCCTTCCTGCCGTGAAGATCAGAAGGTTCACGGCATTGCCGAGAATGGCAATGCCGAGCATGATGCGGATCGAGAACCGTGACAGCATCAGATAGACCGCGGCCGAAAAGAACAGGCCGACGAGGATGGCGAAAAGCGCTTCCATMAGTCGACCTCCCTTTCTTCCAGTGCCAGCGCAATCGAGGCGACTGCGCCGAGGACGACGAAATAGACGCCGAGATCGAACAGCATGACCGTCGAGAGCGGCACTTCCACACCGAAGAGGACGGGATAGACCCAGAGGCCGGTCATGAAGGGCACGGCAAAGAGGACGGAGATCAGGCCGGCGAGGCAGGAGAGCAGCAGCCCGAAGCCGGCAATCGCCAGCGGGTGGAAGCGGATCGCCCGGCGTACTGCTTCCACACCGAAGGCAATGCCGTAGATCGCGAGCGCCGAGGCTGCGATCAGCCCGCCGATGAAGCCGCCGCCGGGCTCGTTGTGGCCGCGCAGCAGGATGAAGACGGAGAAAAGCAGCATCAGCGCGGTGATGAAGGGGGCGATGGTGCGGAAGATGAGGGTGTTCATGGCGTGCCTCCATGAAGAGGCGTAACTGGATAGGCCGAAGACCGACTGCAAACGTTCAAGTGGTCTGTCCGGGGCAACCCTCTGTCCCTCTTTCCTGTGCTTGCCACAGGTATCCAGCCACTGCGCGTCCACGCCGTGAACAACTCATACGCTACAAGGGAAAGGGTCTTCTGTGTCCAAGGACCTGAACACACTGGATTCCTGTGACAAGCACAGGAATGAAGGAGCTTGGGAAAGCGCGGCGGGCTGGCAAACATCATTCTGCGCCCTCCGCGTCCGGATCGTTCGTTGCCAGCCGCCGCTCCGTATTGCCGCGAATGCGGATGAGCGCGAGGATCGCCAGTCCCGTCACCGCGACGACGGCGATTTCGCCGAGCGTGTCCGTGCCGCGGAAATCGACGATGATGACGTTCACGACATTGGCGCCGTGGGCGATCAGCTTTGAATGGGCATTGAAAAAATCGCTGAGCGCCGTGTTGAACGGCGCCTCCGTGGCCCGCATCAGGAGTAGTGCCAAGCCCAGGCCGCAGGCGAGCGAAAGGGCGATATCGAAGAGACGGCGGGCGCCGTGGCGCGGATCGGTCGGTGAAAGGCGCAGCCGGGTCATCACGAGGGCGAGGATGACGACCGCGAGCGTTTCGACCATGAACTGGGTAAAAGCGAGGTCGGGGGCGCCGAAGAGCAGGAAGATCAGCGCAACAGCGAAACCCTGAATGCCGAGCGAGACGATCGCCGTCAGCCGGTCGCGGGCGATCAAGACGGCAAGAAGGCCGAGCACAGCGATGAGCATGATGCCGGCTTCATGCAGGCGCAGGTCGTTGGGCCAAACAAAAGTCGCCGGAAGTTCGCCGTGGGTGACGAGCGGCACGAGCAGAATTGCCGCGACGCAGAGGAAGGTACAGGCGACGTAGATATCCAGACGTCCCGGCTGGACGATACCGATGACGCGATGGGCGAAACGGACAAGCCCGGCGATGGCGTGATCGAAACCACGATCAGGGCCGTGGGCGGAACGCAGCATATAGGCCACGAGCGCACGGGCGCGATCGAGCTGCCAATAGACGGCGATGCCGAGCACTATCGTCAGCAGGGACAGGGCAAGCGGCACGCCGACATGAGGGACAAGCGAAATGGAGACTGCCATGGGCCGGCCCGCCACGGCGGAAGCCATTGGCGAGGAAATCATGCGATTCGTGACGCCGGAAAAGAATGCGGCAAGCGGACCTGCCAGAGCAAGAACGGCCGGGCCGAACCAGAGCAGGATCGGCGCCTCGTGCGGATGTTTCGGTGTCTCTACCGGCGGGCCGAAGAAGGGTCTCAGCGCCACGGCAAAGGCGATCGCGAACATCAACGCATTGCCGAAAATGGCGACTGCGGTGGCGAGGATGGAATAGGGATCGCCACCGGCAAGTGCCGCATAGATTTCCTCCTTGGCCAGGAAGCCGAAGAAAGGTGGCAGGCCGGCCATGGACATTCCGGCGGTTATGGCGATCGCAAAGGTGAGCGGCATGGCCTTTCTCAGGCCCCGAAGTCGTGTGATGTTCCGCGTGCCGGTCTCATGGTCAATGATACCCGCGACCATGAAGAGCGCTCCCTTGAAGAGCGAATGCGCCACCAGATAAAGCACCGCCGCTTCGACGGCATAGGCCGAGCCGAAGCCGGTCAGCATCACCAGCAGGCCAAGGGACGAAACGGTCGTATAGGCAAGCTTCAGCTTCAGATCCGTCTGGCGTATGGCGAGCACGGAGCCCACAACGAGCGTCAGGCCACCGAAGACGGGCAGCAAGACCTCCCATGCTGGCGTCGCGCCCATGACCGGGTTCAGCCGCATCAGCAGATAGACGCCGGCCTTCACCATCGTGGCGGAATGCAGATAGGCGGAAACGGGAGTCGGCGCTTCCATGGCGTTCGGCAGCCAGAAATGGAAGGGAAACTGTGCCGACTTGGTGAAAGCGCCGCCGAGCACCAGCAGCAGCGCCGCCAAGTAGAGCGGGCTGCCCCTGACGACGTCGCCGAACTGCAGCAGGTCGGATAGCTGCGCGACGCCGGTCATGTCCCAGAGGATGAGCAAGCCGGCGAGCAGCAGCAGCCCTCCCCCGCCTGTCACGACCAGCGCCTGGAGTGCTGCGCGTCGTGCCGCTTCCCGTTCATGATCGAAACCAATCAGCAGGAAGGAGGTGATCGAGGTGAGCTCCCAGAAAATGAAGAACATCAGGAAGCTGTCGGAGATCACGACGCCCAGCATCGCGCCCATGAAGAGAAAGATGAAGGAGAAGAACCGGCCCTGATCCGGATGGCCTTTGAGATATCCGCCGGCATAGAGCACGATCAGCGTGCCGATGCCGGTAATCAACAGAGCAAAGGTGAGCGACAATCCGTCGAGGAACCAGGAAAAGCGGACGCCCAGGCCCGGCACCCAGTCATAACCGCCGGTTACGATTTCGCCGCGCGCGATCTGCGGCACGAGACGCAGGAAATGCAGGAAGGCGAGCAAAGGGGCGACAGCGAGCGCCCAGGCGCCGCCTGCGCCCAAGAGGCGGATGATGACGGGAGCGGCGAGAGCACCGATCAGCGGCAGACACAGGGCCAAAAATGTCAGAGCCGTGACATCGGCCATGTCCCCTCCCTGCAGCACGGATGAAGGCCGGCAAAACCGGCTTTTTCCAAGGCTTAGGTGAATCGGCTGATAGCCTCAAGCGATTTCGGCAACCCGCAATGGATGCAGGCGGCTGTGTTCGCAGGTTTGACGTTCAGGAAAAACGCGTGGCGAGACGGGAAACGGAACCGTGCAGGACGAAGAAAACAAGCGGCAGCGGCCAGAAAAGGCAGGCGATCAGCCCGGCAATGCGGTGCACCGTCCAGCGATCATGATTGACCCAGCCTTCCAGCAGGCTCATGCCCAAGGCGATCGCGGCGACTGCGCCGTATAGAACAATAATCAGAGTGTGAAACACCGTTTGTCCCCGAAACACGCAGTATTAAGCTTAATGGCACATTAAAGATAAAGCACGGGTGATTCGTCGTCTTCCCCCAAATTGAGTAGATGGCGAATTGGGCGGTGAGACGGCAAGGTTTGATCCCGAGGCCCGATCCCAGACTTGATCAATCGCGCTCAGCGCACCACATTTGCGCACGAAAGAGATTGCCCCCATCGGCGAAAGGAGCACTCCATGGCCGAAACGACCGCTACACCGAAAGTTCACAAGACCGATGCCGAATGGAAGGAACTGCTGACCCCCGAGCAGTACCGTATCACCCGCGAGCACGGCACCKAACGCGCCTTTACCGGTCCCTACTGGGATTCCTTCGAGACCGGCCTCTACCGCTGCGTCAGCTGCAATGCGCCGCTCTTCCGCTCGGACACCAAGTTCGATGCCGGATGCGGCTGGCCGAGCTATTTCGAGCCGGTTTCCCCTGACTCGGTGACCGAGCATCGCGACAGCACCTATGGCATGGTGCGCACGGAAATCCGCTGCGGCACCTGCGAGGCCCATCTCGGCCACGTCTTCCCGGACGGGCCGCCGCCGACCGGCCTGCGCTACTGCATCAACGGGCATTCGATGGTTTTCGAACCCGGCAAATAAGGGAAAAACGGACCCCATCGGGTCCGCTTTTTTCATATCAGGCCGGCAGCGGTACGAGCGGCGAACGCTGCCCGTCCAGCACATGCTCTGCGGCGAGCCGCCCGAGTAGCGGCGCCAGGATGACGCCCGGATGGCCGACGGCGACATAGGCGCCCTCAATGCCGGGCAGGAAACCAAGCCGCGGCATTCCGTCGGAAAAGAAGGGCCTATAGCCTGCGGCAGCCTCGACGAGCGCCACGCCATCCGGCAGGTGCAGGCGCTCGTGCATCACTTTGAGTATCCGTTCGCCAATCCTCTTCGGCGCATTCTCTGCCGTATCGTCGATATAGCCCTTGGCGACATGCAGTATGTTATCCCCCGACTGGCGGATTTCCAGGCCGGGGCCGCGGAGGATACGGTTTACGACGGGCGCGGTGCAACTATAGCGCAGGATGATCGAGGGCGAGGCTTCGACGGCGCTGCGGAAGCCGACGCTTTCTGCCAGTTTGTCAACGGCGGTTCCACCTGCCAGGATCACAAGATCGGCTTCGACCATGCCGCCATCGGCGAAGCGTACACCGCTCACTCTGTCACCCGAAAGGATGAGGTTTTCGACCTTGCGGCCGAACGTGGCAGTCGCACCGGAGGTATCGATCAGGTCCCGCGCCAGCCTTGCAGGATCGAGCGCGAGATCGCGAGGCGAGAACATGGCGCAGGCTGGAGGCTGGCGTAGATTGGGCTCCCATGCGGTGATGGTCGCGGCATTTACCAGTTCGACATCGGTCCCTTCAGCGCGATGGGCTGCGGCGAAGGCCTCAGTCTCGGCAGCACCTCCAAGCCAGAACAGCGAGCCGGGACGTGCGGCGACAAAAGCATCCGGCAGATCGGCCTGCAGGCGGGCATAGTCGGCGAGCGCCTCCTGCACCAGGCGGTAATTGACCGCTCCCGGAGCGATATTGATGATATTCACCCAGCCGAAGGCGCGCGCCGTCACGCCGCTGCCCGCCTGCGCGCCCTCTTCCACCACATGGACGGCGGCCCCGCGGCGGGCGAAATGGAAGGCGAGTGATGCGCCGACAATGCCGGCGCCGACGACGATGACGCTTATCTTTGCGGATGCCATGGCGGGACCTCTCGTATAAAGCGAACTGAAGAAGTGGGCGCGGCTTAGGCGCGCTCCATGACAGAGGGATGAAACAATGGCCATCATCCGGGAAATCCTGCGCAGCGATCGGCTGATGTTGCGCGAAATCACCGTTGCGGACCTGCCGGCGCTTGAACGCATCTTCGGCGACCCGCTGTGCATGCGGTACTATCCTTCAGTGAAAGATGCCGCGGCAACGCGCGATTTCTTGAACAGGCTCGCCTTTGAAAGCTACGAGAAGAATGGTTTTGGCCTCTGGGCGATGATCGATCGCAAGAGCGGCGATCTGCTCGGCGACTGCGGGATCACGTTGCAGGAGACATCGCGCGGAATGGAGCCGGAGCTAGGCTATCATCTCTGGCCGGATTACTGGGGCAAGGGCTATGCCACGGAGGCCGCGACTGCCTGCCGCAACCATGCCTTCTCAGTCATGGGATTGTTGCGCCTCGTCAGTATCGTCAGCCTGGCAAATCTCCCCTCGCAGAAGGTCGCCGGGCGGGTGCATCAGCGACGGGAGATCTTCAGCAAGCAGAACGCGGCCGGCGAAACAGTGGAACGCTATCTCTACATCAGCGAGAAGAATTCAGGCGAATGAGCAAGATTTCCGATGATCCCCTCTATCGAGACCCCGCGCTCGCACAGTTCTACGATACCGCCAATCGCTGGGGGCCGGATTTCGATTTCTGCATGAAGCTGGCGGAAGGCGCGCAGTCTGCGCTTGACCTCGGCTGCGGCACCGGCGAACTGACGGCCGCCCTTGCCGCGACGCGTATCGTCACCGGCGTCGATCCTGCTGTAGCGATGCTCGATATCGGCAAGTCGCGGGCGGGTGGCGATAAGGTGGAATGGGTCGAGGGTGACGCTCGCACCGTTCGCCTCGGAAAGAGGTATGATCTCATCGTGCTGACGGGGCACGCCTTCCAGGTCTTCCTGACGGAAGAGGACCAGCGCGCCGCCCTTGCGACGATCGCCGCACATCTCGGCCCGGCCGGCCGGTTCGTGTTCGATACGCGTAATCCCGGTTTCCGCGGGAAGCGCGATGTACGCCATGGCAGCGTGCGCCAGCTCGAACATGCAGACCTCGGTGCGATCGAGGCCTCCGACAGGTCGCATTACGATGAGGCGACCGGCATTCTTTCCTATGAGAACGGTTATCGCGTGCTCTCGACCGGCGAGCACTTCTCCGGACGCTCGAAAATCCTCTATACGTCGCGCGACAAGCTCTCCGGCTTGATGCGCGATGCCGGGCTGACCGTCGACGCCTGGTACGGCGACTGGGAGGGGAGCCCCTTTCATGCGCAGGCGCGCGAGATCATTCCGGTCGGTCGTCTCGCCTGAGCACGAARGGCTCTATCTCTTTGTTTTCACGCAATTCCGGACGCAAACCGTAGTGCATTTTTTGCTGCAATTGCTCTAGGCTCCAGACTCAATCAGGCCCACCAAATGACGATGGCGGCGATGTAGCAAGTTGCCGCGAAGTTGAGCATGAGCTTGTCATATCGAGTTGCGACACGCCTCCAGTCCTTGAGGCGACAG
>NZ_JBFTNV010000039.1:0-119412 GCF_056397645.1 Rhizobium sp. 05L429
CTTACGGCACCGGCTACTTCTACATCCCGGGCACGGAAACCTGCCTGAAGATCGAAGGCTACATCCGTTTCCAGGTTAACGTTGGCCCGAACGCCGGCGGCACCTCCGCCACCAACGACTCTAGCTGGGATGCTGTAACCCGTGGTCAGGTTCAGTTCACGGCCAAGAGCGACACCGAGTACGGTCCGCTCACCGGCGTAATCGTTCTCCAGGCCAATGCCGACAACGCTTCCAACCAGGAAACGATTCTCGACTCCGCTTACCTCGACGTCGCTGGCTTCCGCGCCGGTCTCTTCTACTCCTGGTGGGACGATGGTCTCTCCGGCGAAACGGACGATATCGGTTCTGTCGTAACGCTGCATAACTCGCTCCGTTATCAGTACGAAACCGGTTCCTTCTACGCTGGCCTCAGCGTCGACGAACTGGAAGACGGCGTCTTCAAGACCGGCGAAGCTCCGAACAATGTCGGCGTTGCCTTCGGCATCGGCGGCACGGCTGGCGCCTTCAGCTACCAGGTTACCGGCGGCTGGGACTTCGACAACGAAGACGGCGCTATCCGCGCTATGGGTACGGCTGAACTCGGCCCGGGCACGCTCGGCCTCGCTGCTGTCTACTCCAGCGGCCCGAACTCCTACTACTCGCAGGCTGAATGGGCAGTTGCTGCCGAATACGCCATCAAGGCAACGGACAAGCTGAAGATCACCCCTGGTGTTCAGTACTACGGCAACTACTACGGTACCCCGGTCACGACCGGTGTTGCTGACGACTTCGAAGGTCTCGGCGATGCTTGGAAGGTCGGTCTGACGGTTGACTACCAGATCGTTGACAACTTCTACGCCAAGGCTTCCGTCCAGTACCTGGATCCGGAAGATGGCGACGACGTCACGACCGGCTACTTCCGTCTGCAGCGCTCGTTCTAATCTGAACGACGGAACCCCCGGCTTCGTGCCGGGGGTCTTCCAACCCATGAGTTTCTGATCAGAATGACCTCCGATCAGTAACGAGGGACTGGTCCGGTTTTCCCTGCTGGGCCAGTCCTTTGCAGCTGAAAAACGGATATAGGACTTGGAGCGCCGCCACGCTCGCCGGTTTCATCTTTCAGCGGCCTTTTCTCGGAATTTTCCCTGGTCGCACGCACACTTAAAATATGAATCTACCTGTTGTCTTTGATTAGTCGCGCCACATCATATTGCGCGATATGCATCCTGTCGTTGAATGATCTTTTCCGGAAAACTGCGCGTTTGGATAGGTTTTATCCTGGCGGATTCGATGCCATTAATTTGACTGTAACGTGACAGGTGAGGCGTTATAAGCATTTTCAGAGGCTGGCATTCATTAGTGCTGTCGGGTAGGTTTCGATAATGGACGATCTTAACGACTACTTTTATTACGCCGCCGTCGTCTCCAGCGGTGGGTTTGCTTCCGCAAGTAGAACTCTCAAAATACCCCGTTCAAAACTCAGCAGGCGCGTCAGCCGGCTGGAGGATTGCCTGGGCGCAAGACTGATCGAACGCTCCACACGTCACTTCCGGGTGACAGAGATCGGCCAGGCCTTCTACGAACAGTGCCAGACGATTCTCCGAGAAGCCGATCGTGCCAAATCGATCGTCACGGAAGCTCAGTCCGATCCGCAGGGGATCGTCCGCATGGGGTGCCCGCTTGGCCTCGTCGATATTTCGCTCGGCGCAGTTCTGCCCGAGTTTCTGGAGCGTTACCCCAAGATCAAACTGCAGATCATCGGCTCCGACCGGCGCACCGACCTCATCAATGAGCGCATCGATGTCGAAGTGCGGGCGGCCAGTGAGCCGGAAACGCAGACGAGCCTGACGATGCGCAAGCTCGACCGGGCGCGCCGCATCCTCGTCGCCAGTCCCTCGCTTGTCGAGCGCATGGGCGAACTCGGCTGTGTGGATGAACTCGGCAATGCACCGACGCTTGCCATGTCCACCTGGATGTCTTTCCACACCTGGGAATTGGTCGGACCCGATGGTGAAAAGAAGGTCGTGCGGCATCAGCCGCGGCTTACCTGCCGCAGCATGACGGCGATCCTCGACGCCGCACGCGCCGGTGTAGGCTACGGGCTGATCCTCGAACATGCCTGCGCGTCTGACATACAGACCGGCCGCCTGGTTCGCGTGCTGCCGGACTGGCAGACGGTGGAGAGCCAGTTCTATCTCGTCTTCACGACGACCAAGGGCATGCCGCCGGCGGTGCGCGTGCTGATCGATTTCCTCGTCGAGAAATCCAAGCAGCATCAGATCGTCACGACGAATGCGGCGATTGCGGCGCAGTAGGGTTCAGCCGCGACAGCAGCTTTTCGCCGGTCAATTCCCTGACCGCATCCTTGCCGATCCAGTGGGCGGTCTTGTCCGTGCTTGCGGCAAGGCGCTCGGCAAGGGCGAGGGCAGGCCTATGACAGATGCTGCTGCGTTTGCCGATATTGCGGAGCGCCCAGTTGACGGCCTTGCGGACGAAGTTTCTGTTGTCGGTCGCGTGGGCCTCGATCAGCGGCAGGAAGGCAATCAGGCTTTCGTCCGGATCCTTCTTCCTGTGCACGGCAGCGCCGGCGATCATGGCGAAAGCGGCTCGCCTGACGAATTCGCGCTCGTCGGCAGCAAAGTCCGGGATCAGCGCGTCGAGCTTCGCCTCGACGAACAGATCGGCGGCGCAATCGACAATTTCCCAGGAGTTGAAATCAGCGGCGAGGGTGCGGGCCTCCGTGGCCGTCAGTCTCTTCGGCTCGAAGGTATAGAGCGCCAGCAAGCGCGCTTCGCGGATATCGCTTGCCCACAGCTGTAGCGCCCTGACATGATCCTTCTTCGCCAGCCGGGCAATCTTCTGCAGGTCGGGATTGGAGATGCCGATGGCGGTTTCCGTGACGATGCCGAAACGCGCCATGCCGGCGATATTCTCTTCAGAGCGCAGCGTCTGCAGATGCTCGATCAGGTCTACTGCGCTCGAAGAAGGGCAGATCATCAGGAACGCCAGATCATTTTTCGAGGCGGGCGAGCAGCGAGGACGTATCCCACCTGTTACCGCCGAGCGCCTGTACATCGCCGTAGAACTGGTCGACGAGTGCCGTCAGCGGCAGCCTGGCGCCATTGCTGCGGGCCTCGGTCAAGATGATGCCGAGGTCCTTGCGCATCCAGTCGACGGCGAAGCCGAAATCATATTTGCCCTGGTTCATGGTCTTGTGACGGTTTTCCATCTGCCAGGAGCCGGCCGCACCCTTGGAGATGACGTCGACCACTTTTTCGATGTCGAGGCCGGCGCGCTTGCCGAAATGCACGGCTTCGGCAAGGCCCTGCACGATGCCGGCGATGCAGATCTGGTTCATCATCTTGGTCAGTTGGCCAGAACCTGCCGGACCCATTAGGCCGACCATGCGGGCATAGGCGTCGATGACGGGCCGCGCCATTTCGAAGACGGCTTCATCGCCGCCGCACATGACGGTCAGTACGCCGTTTTCCGCACCCGCCTGGCCGCCGGAAACCGGCGCATCGATGAAGTCGACGCCCTTTGCCTTGGCAGCTTCGTAGAGTTCGCGGGCGACTTCGGCGCTCGCCGTCGTGTTGTCGATCAGCACGGAGCCGCGCTTCATAGACTTGAGCACGCCGTTTTCGCCTGATGTTACCGAGCGCAGATCCTCGTCATTACCGACGCAGACGAAGACGAAATCGCAGTCTGCGGCAGCTTCGGCAGGCGTCGAGGCGGACTTGCCGGAGAATTTTTCCACCCAGGCGGCGGCTTTTTCCGCAGTGCGGTTATAGACGGTGACGTCGTGGCCGCCCTTTGTCTTCAGATGCCCCGCCATCGGGAAACCCATGACGCCGAGACCGATGAAAGCGACTTTCGCCATATGCTGTCCTCCGTAACTGCTTGCAGACTGGTTTCGAGGATTAGCGGAAACGGCTGATGACGGAAAGCCGCAAGGAGGGGCGAGGCGGCTTCTCTTGGAACAAAATTTCTCCAAGCCGAAAGAAATGGGGTCAGGAAAGTTTCAGCGATCGCGAATATGGTAATTTTAATTGTCGATCTAACTTATAGACTAAATCATCATCATCCCATCGAAACGAAGAGGTCGACGCATCAGCAGCGCCGGCCAACTAAAATGGGGATAGAGATGATTACACGTCGACAGACGCTCGGGCTTTTCGGGGCCGCTGCCGCGACCGTCATTCTACCAGCAGTTCGGCCGGCCCGCGCCGCCGCCACCGAATTCCGCATCGGCTGGCAGAAGAACGGCGTACTGGCACTCGCCAAGCGTCGTGGCGCCTTGGAAAAACGGCTTGCCGATCAGGGGATTACGGTGAGCTGGTCGGAATTCACGTCCGGCCCGCCACTGCTCGAAGCGCTCGGCGCCGGCGCTCTCGATTTCGGTGCGACGGGCGACGTGCCGCCGCTCTTCGCGCAGGCAGCAGGCGGTGCGCTCTATTATGTCGGCGTTTACAGGGGCAGCCCKGCGGGCTCGGCCATCCTGGTGCGCAAGGATTCGCCGATCAAGACACTGGAGGATCTGAAGGGCAAGAAGGTTGCCTTCAAGCGCGGCTCCAGCGCCCATAACGTAACGGTAAAGGTCTTACGCAAGGCGGGGCTGAAGCCCGACGATGTCGAGCAGCTCGATCTTGCGCCGCCGGATGCGGCCGCTGCCTTCAAGAACGGCAGCATCGATGCCTGGTCGATCTGGGATCCCTATCTCGCCATCGCCGAAGCCGATCCGGATACACGCATCCTGACGACGGCCGAAGGCATCGTCGATTCCTACAGCTACTTCCTCGCCAACAAGGATTTCACCGACGAGAACGGCACCGTCATCGTCAATGTGCTGGACGAGCTCGCCAAGGTCGGCCGTTCGGCGCAGGACAATCTCGATGCGACGATCAAGGAGCTCTCGGAAATAACAGGCGTTCCCACCGAAGTGACGAGTGTGACGCTGCAGCGCCCCGGCGCCGATCTCGGCAGCGTGACGACGGTGACGGACGCGGCAGCCGCCTATCAGCAGGCGCTTGCCGACGAGTTCTACAATCTCGGCATCGTGCCGAAAAAGCTGACGACCGGCGATATCGTCTGGCGTCCGAAGGCGAGCTGATAGCCGCCCAGGCTAGCTTACTCTCCTGCAGCTTGGGGCGGGGTCCTGCGGGCCGCGGCATGGGAGCATACCCATGCTGCGGAACGAGGCAAAATTATTCTCCAGACCGAGGCAGAATAGCAAATTGATATTGTCGATATAATTGGTCGCCTATGTCACGATATCCCCAATGGCTGATTTCAGATATCCATAGCAAGGAATGCGCTCATGACCGCTTCATCCGACCCGATCAATTTCCTCTGGTTCATCCCGACATCCGGTGACGGCACCTATCTCGGTTCCACCGATCTCAATCGCGCCCCGGAAATCGGCTATTTGACGCAGATYGCCCAGGCGGTGGACCGTCTCGGTTATTCCGGCGTGCTGCTGCCGACGGGTGTCGCGTGCGAGGAATCCTTCGTGATGGCCTCGGCGCTGGCTGCCAAGACCGAGAAGCTGCAGTTCCTGGTCGCCATCCGTCCGGGTACGGCATCGCCCGCCTATTATGCGCGCCTTGCCACCACGCTCGACCGCATCTCCAACGGCCGCCTGCTGCTCAACATCGTGGTCGGCGGCAGCCCGGCCGAGCTTGCCGGCGACGGCATCCATCTGCAGCATGACGAGCGTTATGCCCATGCCGAMGAGTTCTTCCATGTCTTCGAAGAGCTGCTCGAAAAGGGCGTGGCCAGCTATGACGGCAAATATATCAAGGCGACCGAAGCCCGCCTCGGCTTTCCCTCGGTGCAGACGCCGCGCCCGCCGCTCTATTTTGGCGGCTCTTCGGATGCCGGCATCGATTTCGCCGTCGGCCGCGTCGACAAGTATCTGACCTGGGGCGAGCCGCCGGCGCAGGTTGCCGAAAAGGTTCAGAAGGTGCGTGCCGCTGCCGCCGGCAAGGGCCGTGACGTTTCCTTCGGCATCCGCCTGCATTTCATCGTCCGCGAGACGGACGAGGAAGCATGGGAGGCAGCCGATCGCCTGATCCGCCATCTCGATGACGAGACGATCGCCGAGGCGCAGGAGCGCTTCGTCAAGGAGTCCGACTCCGTCGGCCAGAAGCGCATGGCAGCGCTCCATGGCGGGCGCCGCGACAAGCTCGAAGTGTCTCCGAACCTCTGGGCCGGTATCGGTCTGGTGCGCGCCGGTGCGGGTACTGCGCTCGTCGGCTCGCCGAAGACGGTTGCTGCGCGCCTCAGGGAATATCAGGAGGTCGGCATCGATACGGTCATCGGCTCCGGCTATCCGCATCTGGAAGAGGCCTATCGCGTAGCCGAACTGCTCTTCCCGGAACTCGGCATCGAGCGGGACGCACAGCGCCTGAGCTTCAACAATGAGTTCGGCCGCAAGAAGGTCTTTGCCGGCGGCAGCCATGGCGGCAACCTGAAGGTCGTTTCCGGCTCCTGATGCCGGAATTGCTCTGAACCAAAGCGCGAGGATATCATCCATGTCGACTTTCGATACGCCGTTTGCGCGAGTTGCCGCTGAAGCCGGCAAGCCCAAGGCAGGTGGGGGCAGGGCAGGTTTCCACCTGCCGCTGCCCGGCCGCGACAGGTTGTTGCCCTATCTGGTGCCGGTTGCGATCATCGCGCTCTGGCAGATCGGCTGTTCTCTCGGCTGGATTTCCTCGCGCATCATGCCATCGCCGGCCGATGTCGCCTCGGCCTTCTGGACGACGACGATGTCAGGGCAATTGCCTGAAGACGTGCTGGTGAGCAGCGCGCGCGCCTTTGCCGGTCTGCTGGTCGGCGGCTCCATCGGCTTCCTGCTCGGCATCGCCAACGGCGTATCAAAGCTTTCCGAACAGCTGACCGATACGACATTGCAGATGCTGCGCACCATTCCGCATCTGGCGATGATCCCGCTCGTCATCCTCTGGTTCGGAATTGGCGAGGAATCAAAACTGTTCCTCACCTCGCTCGGCGTGCTCTTCCCCGTCTATCTCAACACCTATCACGGCGTTCGCAATGTCGACCGCGACCTGATCGAGATGGGCAAGGTCTATGGCATGAGCGGCTGGACACTGTTTCGCAAGGTGATCTTTCCCGGTGCTCTTCCGTCGATCTTCGTCGGCCTGCGCTATGCGCTCGGCATCATGTGGCTGACGCTGATCGTGTCGGAATCGATCGCTGCTTCCGCGGGCATCGGCCATATGGCCAATAATGCCCGCGAATTCATGATGACCGATGTCGTGGTGCTGGCGCTCGTCATCTATGCGGTGCTCGGCAAGCTCGCCGATGTCGTCGCCCGTGCACTGGAGCGCCAGATGCTCAAGTGGAACCCGGCTTACGCCAAGTAGGAGACAGGTCATGACCGTCATCACGCATGAGCGTTTCCATCCTTCCGAACCGGTGGAATTTACCGAGAGCCCGACGGTAGCGGCAGGCGCAGGCGCCGCAGCGATCACGCTTTCCGGCCTCGAAAAGAGCTTTGATGCCAACCGGGTATTGCGTGGCATCAACCTGCATATTCCGGCCGGCCAGTTTGTCGCCGTCATCGGCAAGAGCGGCTGCGGCAAGAGCACGCTGCTGCGCATCCTGATGGGCCTCGACGAACCGACCGGTGGAGAGATCAGCTTCGAAGGTGCCGATGGCGCCGAGATCCAGCCGAATGCCCGTATCGTCTTCCAGGAGCCGCGGCTTCTGCCCTGGCTCAGTGTCGCCGACAATGTCGTGGTTGGGCTCGGAGAAGGCGTCGAGAAGAGGCGGGCGCGCGAGGAAGCAAAAGCCGTTCTCGATGAAGTGCAGCTTGCCGAAAAGGCCGGCGAATGGCCGGCGCGCCTTTCCGGCGGCCAGCGTCAGCGCGTGGCGCTGGCCCGCGCGCTCGTCAGCAAGCCTGGCATTCTGGCCCTCGATGAACCGCTCGGTGCGCTGGATGCTTTGACCCGCATCAGCATGCAGCAATTGCTGAACCGTGTGTGGCGCGAACTCGGCTGCACCACCGTGCTCGTTACCCATGATGTCAGCGAGGCCGTGCACCTTGCCGACCGGGTGATCGTATTGGAGGAGGGGCGCATCGCGCTCGATCTCGCCATTCCCTATCCGCACCCGCGCCGCCACGGCAATCCGGCGCTTGCGGAGCTCGAAGGGCGGCTCCTGTCGGCGATCCTCGGGAGCGATGGCGGGCACTAGGCTCGCCATTCGTCGCCTTCCGGAAGGCGGGCAAGTGACATTGCGTCGCTGCAATGGCACGAGGCGAGACGCGAGGGCGGATCATCCGCTAGATAAGGGCAGGTCCGCATCATCGCGAGACCTGGCATTCAATCAGAGCGGATCACTCCCATGACCATTCAACTCTACGGCTTCTGGCGCTCAAATGCGGCTTTTCGCGTCCGCGTCGCGCTTGCCCTGAAGAAACTGCCTTTCGAGGAAATCGAAATCGATATTCTCTCCGGGCGTCAGTTCGATGCTGCTTATGCCGAAGTGAACGCCGAGCATGTCGTGCCCACGCTGGTTCACGAAGGCCATCGCGTCTTTCAGTCGTTGGCGATCATGGAATATCTCGACGATATCCATCCGCAGCCCCGCCTGATGCCCGAGGATGCCAAGGAGAAAGCCTATGCTCGGTCGCTGGCGCTGGTTGCCGTCGCTGATGCCCACCCGCTGATCGTGCCGCGCGTGCGCAAACATCTCGGCCAGGCATTCGGCGCAGATGCATCCGCGATCGAGACATGGTGCCGGCATTGGACGACGGAGGGACTTGCGACCTACGAGCGCCTGCTCACCCGGCGCCCTCCGGCACCGTTTGCGCTCGGAGGGGCCCCCGGCATTGCCGATATCTGCATCGCCGGCCAGATCGTCTTGGCCGAGTTCAACAAGATCGACCTATCGGCCTTTCCCTCCCTGGCAGCTCTCGGGAGACGCTGTTTCGACCTTCCGGAATTTGCGCAGGCCCATCCGTCTCGGCAGGCCGGCTACTCGAACGCTCACTAGCAAGGCGGGCGCCCGCTATTCCTGCGGCCGGAACTCGTCCGGCAGATTTTCCTTGTAGGGGTAGAACTTGAAATAGGGCAGCGCCTCTTTCAATGCTCGGGCGAAGGAGGGGCGCTCCAGCAGGCGGCGGTAATAGGCTTCGAGGCCGGGACGTTTTTCGGTGAAGGGCACCAGCGTGCGGGCGTAGAAGAGGGCCGGGGCTGCGGCGCAATCGGCCATGGTGAAGGCGTCGCCGGTGATCCAGGCTTTTCCGTCGATCTGCTTTTCGACCATGTCATAGGCGAGGGACAGCATGCCGCGCGCTTCATTGACGCCATGCGGATCGGCCGCCCCTTCCGGGCGTATCCGGTCGATGACGATTTTCTGCATCGGCACCTGCACATAGAGATCGAAGAAGCGGTCCCAGAGGCGAACCTGCAGGCCGGCATTGGTCTCCTCGGGGACGAGGGATACCGGGCCGGGATAATGCCGGTCCAGATATTCGACGATGACGCTGGTTTCGGGAACCGTACTGTCGCGCGTCTCGTCGCGCAAAATGGGAATCTTGCCGACCGGCCAGAAGCGCAGCAGATCGGCGCTCGACTGTTCGTCGGCGAGATCGACGAAGCGATTTTCGAAGGGCGTTCCGTTTTCGTAGAGGGCGATCAGCACCTTGTGGCAGAAGGAGGCAAGCGGATGCTGGTAAAGAACGAGCGCCATGCGTTGACCTTTCCTGAGAAAATCAGGTCAGGACATTAGCAAGGCGCCCGTAAAATGCCACATGGCACGTTCAGCCCGTGTAACGCGCCGTCACCAGATGGCCGGGGCTCGGAAGGCCTTCCTGCATGCGCACGTTGATCACCATCATCTCGATGAGCTCGAAACCGGTCGCAGCCAGGCGCTCGCGAATATAGGTCTCGGTATGGATGAAACGCTGGTGCGGACCGACCATGTAGGAGCGGGTTTCAGCCGGCTCTTCGGGCAGGGTTTCGGAGGAGAAGATGAAGATGCCACCGGGATTCATATTCTCGGCTGCGCCGAAAAACAGCGGCTCCAGCGCGCCGAGATAGGGCAGCACGTCGGTGGCGGTGATCAGGTCGAAGGGGTCCTCGTCATTGTCGTCGAGGAAATCCTCGACCTCGGCGACGAAGAGCGTCTCATAGATTTCCTTCTCGTCGGCGATGACGACCATGTTTTCGGAGATATCGATGCCGATCATCTCCTCGCAGAGATCGTTCAGCGCGCTGCCGGTGAGGCCCGTGCCGCAGCCGAGATCGAGCATGCGCTTGAAGGGGCCGAGCTTCAGATCCTGCAGGCGCTGGCGCACGAGCATCGGCACATGATAGCCGAGCTGCTCTACAAGCACATCTTCGAAGACTTCGGCATGCTGATCGAAGAGAGTTTCCACATAAGCGTCCGGCGCTCGAACCGGCGTTTCGCCGCGGCCCATGGAAGCAATGCGGACGGCCGCGCCGCCGTGATCGTCGGGATCGATTGCCAGGACTTCCTGATAAGCCTCGACGGCCGCATCGATATCACCGGCTTTTTCAAGCTCGAGAGCGCGGTTATAGGCTTCCGCGAGAGCGTCTTCGTCGATCTTCTTTTTGTTCATGCGGGCGTTGTAGAGCCCACAGCTTACCATCGCAACTGCAATTTCAGTGCAGTATGAATTCGCCCTTAAGGGAGCGCCATTCCGTTGCTGAAATGAGCCTGCGGTGGATATAGCGCACCGAATGCAGCGGTCCGTCCAGTTTTTCCTGCCAGAACTTCAGGAAACCACGCATTTCCGGAAAGTCCGGGGCGAGGTCGTAGTCCTGCCAGACATAGGTCTGGAGAAAGGCTGGGTGATCCGGCATGTGATAGAGGATCTGTGCCGTTGTCAGCCCGTAACCCTTAAGCTGCTTTTCCATGTCCTTGTGCATGTTGTCTCGCTTCTTCTTGTTCCCACTCAGCGCTTATTAACGCAGTATGAAATGAGATCACGCCGTGGTTAACGGAAGCTTGACAGATACCGCATAGAAGAGCTATTTATTTTTGATTTCAATGACTTGGCAGCAGGAATGGGAGAGTGCTGCCAAGCCTCATCAACGCTTCAGGTGGCGCGTCAGACGGCGTTCGATCCAGTTCCAGAGGTGGCGCAAGGCTTCCACGATGGAGAGATAGAAGATCGCCGCCCAGAGATAGGTCTGGTAGTCGAAGGTGCGCGAGAAGGCGTAGCGCGTCTCGCCCATCAGGTCGAGCACGGTGATGATGGCGACGACGGCCGAACCCTTGATGAGCAGGATGATCTCATTGCCATAAGGGCGCAGCGCCACAATGAAAGCCTGCGGCAGGACGATCTTGCGGAAGGCGATGGCCTTGTGGATGCCGAGGGCAGCCGCCGCCTCATGCTGGCCGTGGGGCACGCTTTCGATGGCGCCGCGCAGGATTTCCGCCTGATAGGCCGCGGTATTGATGGTCATGGCGAAGACGCCGCAAAACCAGGCATCGCGGAAGAACCACCACAGACCGACCGATTCCAGCTGTGGCCGGAACGCGCCGAGGCCGTAATAGACCAGGAAGAGCTGGGCCAGCAGCGGCGTGCCACGGAAGAAATAGATGTAGCCGTAGGCGAGCCAGTTCAGCACGCGGTTTTTCGACATGCGCGCCATGGCGAGCGGCAGCGACAGGACTGCGCCGCAGACGACGGAAAGGMCCACGATGCTGAGCGTCATCCACAGGCCGTGCAGATAGCGAGGCCCATAGCGGGTAAACTTCTCCGGATCCCAGCCATTGATGACGGCGTAGACCAGGAGTGCGGCAAGCAGTGCCCAGAATGCCACCAATATATTGCCGGCGAGGCGTGAGGCCGTGACCGGCTTTGCCACCGCGCGGGGTGCCGGCTGCGGGGGAATCAATGTTTCAGCGTAGCTCATCGACGAACCTCCGAGCGCTTGGCCCAGCGGTCGACATAGACGAGCAGGAAAGACGAAAGGATGGCGAGCGCCAGATAGAGACAGCAGGCAATACCGTAGAAGAAGAAGGGCTCCTTGGTCACGCGCACTGCGACGCTCGTCTGGCGCAGGATATCCGCAAGGCTGATAATCGACACATAGGACGTATCCTTCAGCAGCACCATCCAGAGGTTCGTGAGGCCCGGCAGGGCAATGCGCACGAGTTGGGGCAGAACGATGAGGCGCAGCGTACGACCACGGTGCAGGCCAAGCGCGTCTCCCGCTTCATACTGCCCTTTGGGAATGGCGCGGAAGGCCGAGAGCAGCACTTCCGAGCAATAGGCGGAAAAGACGACCGACAGTGCGATTACGCCGGCAAGGAAGGCATTGATTTCGACCGGCGGACCACTATAGCCGGCGAGATCCAGCAGATACTGGATGAGGATCTGCATGCCGTAATAGATGATGAAGAGCGTCAGAAGCTCCGGCAGACCGCGGAAGATCGTGGTGTAGACGCCGGCCGCAAGCCGCAGCGACTTTTCTTCCGATTGCTGGCCGAGGGCGACCAGAAAACCGATGACGAGGCCGATCGGCAGGGTGACGACCGCCACCGAAACGGTGACCTGCAGGCCGAGTGCGATCTCATCGCCCCAGCCGGTATCGCCACAGGCAAGAATCGTCGACTGACCTAACCAGGTGAAGATGCCGACGGGCCCGCACAGTGGATCGACGATGTGCACAATCAGGCTCCAGAAGGAGCCAAGCGCGGAAAATAATCCGCCCATGCCAGAATTCCCCTCACGGCTTTTGCCGTTTTGATATTGCCACCTTTGTCAAACAAAAATGGCGGAAGAGCAAGCCTTCCGCCATTATCTTCATCGGCCAGATAGCGAATTTATCATTCGCCGTAAACGTCGAAATCGAAGTACTTTTCCTGGATCTTCTTGTACTCGCCGCTGGCGCGGATCGCGGCAATCGCGGTGTTCAGCTTTTCCTTCAGCGGGTCACCCTTGCGGATGGCGATACCGGCGCCGTTGCCGTTGATTTCCTTGTCGACCGGCAGGGTCGTCAGGATCTTGCAGCAGGAGCCCGCGTCGGACTTGACCCATTCGGAGAGAACGACGACGTCRTCGATGACGGCATCGACGCGGCCGCTGGAAACGTCGAGCTTATATTCGTCAGCCGTCGGGTAGAGCTTCAGCTCGGTGTCGGCGAGATGCTTCTCGGCGTAGTTGGCATGGGTCGTGGAGGTCTGCGCGCCGATCACCTTGCCCTTGAGGCCGGCAACATCAGTGATCGTGGAGTCCTTCGGCACGGCGATTGCCGGCGGGGTGTTGTAATACTTGTTGGAGAAGTCGACGAGCTTGAGGCGCTCGGGCGTGATCGACATGGAAGAGACGATCATGTCGAACTTCTTGGCGTTCAGAGCCGGGATGATGCCGTCCCAGTCCGTGGACACGAAGGAGCAGTCGGCCTTCATTTCAGCGCAGAGCGCCTTGGTGATATCGATATCGAAGCCTTGAATGGTGCCACTGGCGTCGACGAATTCGAAGGGCGGATAAGTCGAGTCCGTGCCGATCACATATTTTTCGCCGTCGGCAAGAGCCGCGCCGGCAAAAAGAGACATTGCCGCCATCGAGGCAGCAGCAAGGAGCTTGGTGGAAATGCGCATGAGGATCCTCTCTGTTGGTGGCTCCGGGTCTTTTTGTTTTTCGCCGGAGACCGCACACTTCGACGGTGCCACCACCGTCTTGCGGCGATAATCAAACCTTTTTTCGCAAAAATGCAACAGGAATCCCCGAGCAGTTGTGCGCTGCAATCTGCGGCCGTTATGAACGCCGCCCGACTGCAATGTTCAGCTAGGGTTAATCCTCCCCTACCTAGCTTCCGGAACAAATCGACATTTTGGCGCTTTCGGATTCGGCCGATGCTTAAAATGCCTTGATTGCGGGGCAGTGAGCCCCGGTCGAAGTCAAAACAAGGACGAGGAAACCCCTGATGGGCATGAAATCCAGACTGTTTGCCAGTGCGGCCTTTCCGCTGCTTTCCCTTGCCTTTGCGGTGCCGTCGGTGGGCGCTTACGCCGCAGTGAGCAGCGTGCCGCAGGGCGCAGTTCGCCCCGTTGTCGAAGGAAGCTACGAGGTGGCGCAGGATGCGCCTTCGGAAGAGGAACTTCTGAAAAAGAAGAAGCAGGAACTGGAGCAGCAACAGCAGCAGGAGGCGCCTGCCGAAAAGCCGCAGCAGAGCGAAGCACCCGCCGAGAGCGCTCCGGAGCAGAAGCCGAAGCGTCAACGCGAGCCCGAACCGCAGGCGGCACCAGAGGCCCAGGCGCCGGCCGCTGAAGAACCCGCCCGTCCGCGCCAGCGCCAGCGCGAAGCCCAGCCGGAACAGGCAGCCCCCGATCAACAGGCGCCCGCCACCGAGGAACCGCAGCGTCCGCGCCGCCAGAAGCAGGCACAGCCGGAACAGCCGGCCGAACAACCTCAAGCAGAGCAGCCCCAGGCCGAACAGCCAGCACGTCAGCGGCCGCGCGACCGCAACAAGCGGAACAGCGAACAGGCCGCACCGGAGGCCCAACAGCCGGCCGAACAGGCTCCGGCCGCCGGCGAGGCTACCCAGCCCGCCGAAAAGCCGCGCCAGCGCCCGCAGCGCCAGAAGCCTGAAACCACCGAACAACCGGCAGAGCAGACCACGCAACAGCCTGCCGAGCCGCAGCAGGGCGGCAAGCGTCCGGCCGCCGGCGGCAAGAAGCCCGCGGCCACCGAGCAGCAGGCGGCACCAGCAGGCGAAGCGCCTATGCCGGCCGAGAAGCCCGCAGCGGCTGAACAGCCCGCAGGCGAGAAGCCTGCCGCCGAAAAACCTGTTCCGGCGGAGAAGCCGGCGACCGCTGAAAAGCCTGCCGCCGGCGCAGCGCCCGCCGATGGTCAACAGGCCGAGCAACCTGCCGCAGGCCAGCAGCCCGAACAGCCCGCGGTCAACGCACCCCAGCCGGGCGAACCGCCGGCAGCAGCCGCGCCGCAGCCGGCCGAACAGGCGATCCCTGCACCCGAAAAGGTCACGCCGCAGGAGCTGGACCGCCGCAAGGAGATCGCTAAGGATCCTGCCAAGAGCAACGAGACCATCGTCCTGCCGGTCGAAAATGGTGCCGCCGTTCTCGACAGCGACAAGGATGCCGATCGCAGCCAGGGCAGGCAGGGCCGTCGCGATCGCGATCGCCAGCGCGCCGACAGCCGGGATTTCAAGCTGCCAACCTCGGATGCCGAGGCGCAGTCACTCAGCGCCACCCAACAGCGTGCGCCGGTGCAGATCGAGGCCATCACGCGTGAAGAAGGCCGGCGCATCGACCGCCGTCCTCAGTTCGCCCAGCCGGATGGCGCGCGTTATGGCGAGCGCGCGGACGACAGCCGCGTCATCATCCAGTTCGGCAACCGCACCGTGGTACGCAGCGATGACGACCGCCGCTTCCTGCGCGACGGCGAACGGCCAAGCTATGAAGAGCTTTCGGGCGATCGTTACCGCGAAACGATCATGCGGCCCGAGGGCTATCGCATCGTGACGCTCCGCAACCGCTATGGCGACATCATCCAGCGCTCGCGCGTCGATGCCCGCGGCCGGGAAGAGGTGCTCTATTATTCACCTGAGCTCTACGAGGATCCGGATCGCGACTATTTCGAGGATCCGGGTGCCGACCTGCCGCCGATGCGCCTGCGCGTGCCGCTGAACGACTATATCATCGACACCAGCACCGATCCGGACCGTGACTATTACGAGTTCCTGAGCGAACCGCCCGTCGAGCCGGTCGAACGCGTCTATTCGCTGAACGAGGTGAAATATTCCGCCCGTATCCGCGACAAGGTGCGCCGCATCGACCTGGACACGGTGACCTTTGCGACGGGCAGTGCGGAAATCCCGATGACCCAGGCCCGCACGCTGCGCAAGGTGGCCGACGCGATCAACGAAGTGCTCGACAAGAACAAGAGCGAGACCTTCCTGATCGAAGGCCACACGGATGCGGTGGGTTCTGACCAGAGCAACCTGATCCTCTCCGACCAACGCGCTGAATCGGTCGCCAACGTGCTGACGGACGTCTACGGCATTCCGCCGGAAAACCTTGCGACGCAGGGCTATGGCGAGCGCTATCTGAAGGTGAATACGGTCGGACCGAACCAGGAGAACCGACGCGTGACCATCAGGCGTGTCACACCTCTGGTGCGGCCGGTGGCGCAGAGGTAATTGGTTACCGGTGTGATTGAGGAGGGCGGGGTCGCGAGACCTCGCCCTTTTGTTTTGTGGATTCGACGGCGCGGCGCGTCTTCCGCTTCTCCTCAGCGGGGAGAATGTGGCCCGAAGGGTCGGATAAGGGGCCGCACAGTAGAACATGTGCCGTCTTCGCTWCCGCTCAGACGTTCGCTCCTGGCGTCGCTCACCGCCTCATCTGTCCTATCGGACATCAGCCGGGGTCGAGCCGCGGGTCTTGACCCGTCCTCAGGACCCCCGCTGGGGCGAAGGGGGAGCAAGCCCAACCGTCTGTGCAACAAAATCCGCGATCGCGGCTGTATCATCCAAATCAAACACCGCGAGCCCTGCAGCATCCTCCACCTCATGATCCGCCGCAATCGCCACGATATGCGGATCCTCCGGCGCCAGAGGATCGCGTCTCGCCGCCGCCAGCCGCCGTGCCTCGATCTTCGGGATCGGCTCGCGCTTGTAGCCCTCGATCAGCACGAGATCGCAGGGCGCCAGCCGCGCCAATATCTCCTCGAATGTCGGCTCTGCCGCACCGCGCAACTCGTGCATGATCGCGTAGCGGGTGCCCGAGACGATCGTCACCTCATGCGCGCCGGCCTGGCGGTGGCGGTAGCTGTCGGCGCCGACCTTGTCGATGTCGAAATCGTGGTGGGCGTGCTTGATGGTGGAGATGCGATAGCCACGGCGGGTGAATTCCTCGACGAGGCGAACCGCAAGGCCTGTCTTGCCGGAATTCTTCCAGCCGGCGATGCCGAAGATCTTCTGTGTCATCCCCGCATCTTTTGTCATGCGCGAAGTGCCTCCAGCCAGCGTTCGGCCTCCATTAAATCATCAGGCGTGTTGATGTTAAAGAAGGGGTCGAGGACGCTGGCGCGGGTCGGATGCAGCGGGAAGGGCACTTCCGTAACGTCATGACGCAGGAGGAAGTCTCGCACGCGGCGCTTGTCGTCGGTCTTCACCCATGTTGCGAGATCGGCCGCCAATGCGGTTGGCCACAGGCCGAAGACCGGATGGCTGCGGCCTTGCGAGGCGGCAATGGCGATACGATCCGGGTGGTCGAGCGCGGTCACTAGCCGGCTAACGAGATCAGTGGGAAAGAAGGGGCAGTCGACCGAGACGGTGACGACATGGGTGGCGGGCAGGCCCGCGCCATAGACCATCGCCGCATGGATGCCTGCCATCGGACCCGCCTTGCCGGGAATGCGGTCGGAAACGACCGGCAGGTCGTGGCCGCCGACTTTATCGGCATTGATGGCGATCTGCGTGATCTGTGGTGAAAGGCGGGACAGCACGTGGTCGAGCAGGCTGCGGCCGCCCAGTGTGACGCCCGCCTTGTCGCGGCCCATGCGCGACGAGCGCCCGCCGGCCAGGACGACGCCCGGAATGGTCGATTGGTCGAGCACGAAGTCAGTCATGGCGATCCCTCGGACTATCACACGGGCGAGCGGGGCGCCGATTCCTGCGCGACCGGCGGCACATGGCGCTTGGCTTCACGATAGAACGTATAGAGGCCAGACGCGATAACGATGGCGGCACCCACGAGCGTCCAGAAGTCAGGCACTTCTGCAAAGAAGAAGAAGCCGAGCAGCGAGGAGAAGATCAGGCTCGTATAGCGGAAGGGCGCGACKAAGGAGATTTCGCCGGTGCGCATGGCGACGATGACCGACTGGTAGCCGACGAGAACAAGCACGGAGGCGAGCAACAGATGCGTGAGCGAGGTGACGCTGACCGGCTCCCAGCCGCCGAGGAAGGGGATCATCAGCGCGCCGAAGATCGCGACAGAGATCGCCGTCACGGTCGTGATCATCAGCKAGGGAATGTCCTTGCTGATGCTGCGGGTAGCGAGATCGCGGCCGGCAGTGGAGGCGACGCTGCCGACGCAGAGAAGGGCGGCGGCGGTAAAGCCCTCGGGGCCGGGGCGAATGATGATCATGACGCCGATGAGGCCGACGAGGATTGCCATCCAGCGACGCCAGCCGACAGGCTCCTTGAAGAAGAGTGCCGCGCCGAAGGTGACGACCAGTGGCAGGGACTGGAGGATCGCCGAAGCATTGGCGATCGGCATCATGCCGAGCGCGGTGATATAGGTGACGGCTGCAATGATCTCGCAGGCGATACGCAGTGCGATGATGGGTTTGACCATGACCCGCCAGGGCCGCAATGCGCCGAACTTCCAGGCGATCAGATAGACGAGGATACTGGTGAAGAGGCCGCGCAGAAACATGATCTCCCCGGCATTCATATAGGAAATGACCGATTTGGAGAGTGCGTCGCTTGCGGAAAAGCCCGCCATCGCCATGCTCATATAGATGGCGCCTTCGGTATTGCGTGATCGCGGCATGCTGGAGAATCCCTTACCTTACAAGCCCTTTTAGAAGGGAACGGACGACAAGGGAATCGGAGGAATGCCACACCTCGGATAATTCGTTGCTGCAGTGCGGCACAACCTGCCGTAAGGAAAAGCAAATCCTTGTGCACCTGCGGCAAATATTAGAAATATAAGGATAATTCCCAAATCTTCCGGTTGCGGATTAAGGTTGTATCAACCGATTCAGCCAAAGATGCGACCACTCTCCATGATGGAGGATGCCGCCGAACCATCCGGAATGATTGCGGAATGGACGGTTCCATCAGTTTCAAGGCGCCGCTTCCCATGCACTTCATCGACCGACTTCTGCAAAGCCGTCGTATCGTCACCAAGGTCCTGCTGTTCGTCATTCCGCTCGTCGTTCTGATCGCCGGCGTCGGCATCCTCGGTTACCACACGGCCAATATCCTGAACGGCCACATGACGGTGACGCGGGCGACGATCGAGAACATCTCCGATTTCGAGAACCTGCAGGCAGCGCTGCAGGAATTCGTGTCCGACCCGTCGGATGCGAGCAAGGCGGATTTCGGCAAGGCGATCGATGCGCAGGAGAGCGGCGTGGTGCGCCTCAACGGCCTGCTGAAGACCGACGACCAGCACAGCCAGCTCACCGAAGTCAGAGGCCTTGCCGCCGCCATGCGCAAGCAGCAGGAGGTGCTGTGGGGAGTGCGCCAGCGCGAAGATGCAAGCGTTGAGGCTATGAACAAGACGGTGCAGGCGATCTCTGTTGCGGCTGAGGAGGCCGGCGGCCAGACGGATCTGGTTCGCAAGGATTTCACCGACAAGGAAGTCTTCGCCAAGGCACTGCTTTACGATACCGCCGCCTTCAAATCGCTGACCGACATCATGGGCGCGATGCGCGTCGATATCCAGATGGGGTTCACGCCGGAGGAGCAGATCGAGGCAGCCCAGCAACACATTGCAAAGATCCTTGCGCAACTCGATGTCGCCAAGAGCATGGTGTCCAAGGACGGCCAGCCGCTGATCGGGCAGGTCTCCGAGACAGCCGGCAAGCTCGATGCTCTGTTGAACGGTACCGGCACGCCGGATGAAAAGGCTTCCGGCATGGCGCCGATCCTGACGGGTTTCGTCAACACCGAAGGGCAGATGACGCTGCAGGCGGCCAAGAACAGCGATACGGCATCTGCCCGCTTCGTCAGCCTCGACAAGAGCATTGCCGAACAGCGCGAGTTGCTGACCTCGGTCGATCAGGTGCGCGAGATCACCGACCGCCTGCAGGTGCATGTCAGCCAGATGCTGAGCGCACGTGTTGTCGCGTCGCGTGAGGTCGTTCTCGCCGATCTCAAGGCGCTGACCGAAACCGCGGCGAAGATTTCAGCACTCGGCGCCAACGATGCGGTCATGAAGGCCCTCTCGGACGAGGTCGCCTCGGCTGCCGCTTCGCTGACATCAGGTTCGGCCGACATGCTGAAGGCGGCTGCGGACTGGAAGGCGGCCCGCCAGCAATCCTCCGAAATCCTCTCCGGCGCCATGGCCTCGCTTCGCCAGTTCGTAAGCCAGGCGCAGGAACTCGGCAAGGAAGACAGCGAGCGTTCGGCCAACGTCTCCGTCTTTGCGATGATCCTCGGCACGCTGCTTGCCATCGTCGGCGGGTTGATGCTGGTCGAGACGCTGCGCGGCCCGCTGAAGCGCGTCTCGGATGTGATGACACGGCTTGCCAATGGCGATCTCGAAGTCGCCATCGAAGGCCGCAGCCGCGGCGACGAAATCGGCGACATGGTGCGCTCGGTCGCCGTCTTCCGGGATGCGGCGGTTGAAAATGTCCGCCTCGAAAAGGAGGCCGAAAGTGCGCGGGCGCTGTCGGCCGATGAAACGAACCGCCGCGCCGCCGAGCGCGCCCGTATCGAGGCCGAGCAGAAGCAGGCGCTGAATGCGCTCTCCGACGTGCTGCAGCAGCTCGCCGAGGGCAATCTGGAAGCGGGCATGCGCAGCGATCTCGCCGACGATTTCGTCGAGATGGCCGATACTTATAATCACGCCGTCGAGGCGCTGCGCCAGACGCTGTCGGATGTGCGCGGCGCGACTGTCGAGATCAAGGGTGGCACGGGCAACCTTGCATCTTCCGCCGACGATCTTGCCCGCCGCACCGAACAGCAGGCGGCCGCACTTGAAGAAAGCTCACGAGCGCTGCGTCACCTCAGCGACGTCGTGCGCTCCACCGCCGACCGCGCCAAGCAGACGGCGCATTCCGTCAACGAGACGCAGGTTTTCGCGACCCGCTCCGGCGAAGTCGTCGCCAAGGCTGTCGATGCCATGGGCGAAATCAACCGCTCGTCCGACAAGATCGCCACGATAATCGGCGTGATCGACGAGATCGCCTTCCAGACCAACCTCCTGGCGCTGAATGCCGGCGTGGAAGCCGCGCGTGCAGGTGAGGCGGGCCGCGGCTTTGCGGTCGTTGCGCAGGAAGTACGCGAACTGGCCCAGCGCTGCGCCAAGGCGGCCCGCGAGATCAAGGAACTGATCTCGGCAAGTTCCGGCCAGGTGCAGAGCGGCGTGCAGCTGGTCGAGGAAACCGGCCGGGCGCTCGCCGAAATCATCAGTCATGTCGGTGGCGTACAGCGCCTCGTTGCCGAGATTTCAGCGGCAACCGGCGAACAGTCGACCGGCATCCACGAGGTCAGCAAGGCGGTGCATGACGTCGAGCTCATCACTCAGCAGAATGCGGCGATGGTGGAAGAAAACAACGCCGAAATCCAGGGCCTGCGCCAGCGCGTCGACATGCTCTCCGACAAGGTCAACCGCTTCCGCACCGGCGGCGAGGACGAGGTGCGTGGCTATCAGCGCGCGGACGGCCGCTGGGGCGGCCGGGCTGCTTGAGCTAGCCCATCAGGATGATGTCGAAGAGCCCGCGGTCTTCGGACCGCGGGTTTTTTCTTTTGAACAATTTGGCGATCCGGTCGTTTTCCAACCATGTCCAACAAAGGAGATTTTGGAATGGATTGGAACCGTGTTGAAGGCAACTGGAAGCAGATGAAGGGCAAGGTCAGGGAACAGTGGGGCAAACTCACTGACGACGACCTCGACCAGATTAATGGTCGACGGGAGCAGCTCGAAGGCAAGCTCCAGGAACGCTACGGCTATGAAAAGGATCGCATCCGCAGCGATGTGGACACCTGGTACAACGGCCAGTCCTGGCACTGATAACAATCTAACGTCAGTAGTAATTCCACATCAGAAAGACTTGGCCCCGCTTTTGCGGGGCTTTTTTTGAAGCCTAGCCCAGCGTTGTCCTCGCGATGCTGAGGACCCGCGCCAAATCCCATATGGAGCTTTGCGTTACAGAAGGGGTCCAGGGTTCGCGGTAGCTTCAGCTCATATAGCCGCCATCCAGCACCAGCGGGCTGCCCTGCATGAACGATGAGGCGTCCGAGCAAAGCCAGAGCACACCTTCGGCAATCTCGTGCGGCGTGGCGATCCTGCCGATCGGCGTCTGGGCGATGATGGCCTCGGCGATCTCGGGACTCTTCTTCATATGGCTCTCGACCGCGGGCGTATTGACCCAGCCGGGACAGATCGCGGTAATGCGGATGCCTTCGCGCGCATATTCGAGTGCCGCACTTTTCGTCAGCCCGATAACGCCGTGTTTTGCGGCTGCATAGGCCGCGCCGCCCGGAAAGGGATAGCCGCGCAGGCCGTCGACGGATGAATTGTTGACGATGACGCCGCGACCGTTCTTCTGCATGGCCGGGATCTGATGGCGCATGCAGAGGAACACCGATGTCAGGTAACCGTCGATGGTCTTGCGCCAGGCATCTTCACCGAGGTTTCCGACTGGTGCGCCACGCCCGCCGCTGCCGCCATTATTGAAGGCGTAGTCAATCCGCCCATGTTGCTTGAAGATACCGGAGATCAGCCGTTCTACGGCCTTGCCGTCAGCCACGTCGCATTCGATCCAGCTGGCGCGGTCAGCCGGCAGGCTGGCAAGCGCCTGTTTTGCGCGCTTCTCGTTGCGGCTGGCGATGACGACCGTTGCGCCCTCACGCGCAAAGCCCTGCGCGGTGGCAAGGCCGATGCCTGACGATCCGCCTGTGACGAGGGTGATCTTGCCCTGCATTTCCGGGTAGCGTTTCGGTGGGAGATCAGCGGGCATTCGACGGCTCCTGTTCACGCAGTTATCACATGGGACAGCGCCTTGCCGGTCCTTCGCGTTGCTCGGGGCATTCGTGACTGCAATCGATCACTGGATCGATTGCTGCCGCTCTGCGGGACCGTCACTTACCCGCCGGTAACACTCATATGCCGGGCGACAGCCGGCCGCTTGTGGGTGCGGTCGATGATGAAATCGTGGCCCTTGGGCTTGCGGGTGATGGCCTCGTCGATTGCGGCGTGGAGCAAGCCGTTGTCTTCGGTGCCTCGCAGTGCTGCGCGCAGGTCGGCGGCATCGTTCTGGCCGAGGCACATGTAGAGTGTGCCGGTGCAGGTGAGGCGCACGCGGTTGCAGCTCTCGCAGAAATTATGGGTGAGCGGGGTGATGAAGCCGAGGCGGCCGCCGGTCTCTGCGACCTTGACATAGCGGGCAGGGCCGCCGGTCTGGTAGTCGATATCGGTGAAGGAGAACTGCCGTTCCAGATCGGCCCGCAGCTTGGAGAGCGGCAGGTACTGGTCGGTACGATCCTCTTCGATCTCGCCCATCGGCATGGTTTCGATGACGGTGAGATCCATGCCGCGGCCATGCGCGAAGCGCAGCATGTCGGGCATTTCCACCTCGTTGAAATCCTTCAGCGCCACGGCATTGAGCTTGATCTTCAGGCCGGCTTTCTGGGCGGCATCGATGCCGTCAATGACCTTGGCGAAATCGCCCCAGCGAGTGATCCTGCGGAATTTTTCCGGATCGAGCGTGTCGAGCGAAACGTTGATGCGGCGCACGCCGCAGTCATACAGCTCCTCGGCGTGACGGGCGAGCTGCGAACCGTTGGTGGTAACAGTCAGTTCATCGAGGCCCGAGCCGATCCGGCGGCCAAGCTGGCGCACCAGGTGCATGATGTTCTTGCGCACGAGCGGTTCGCCGCCGGTGAGCCTTATCTTGCGCACGCCCTTGGCGATGAAGGCGGAACAGAGCCGGTCGAGCTCTTCCAGCGTCAGCAGATCCTTCTTCGGCAGGAAGGTCATGTTTTCCGCCATGCAATAGGTGCAGCGGAAATCGCAGCGGTCGGTGACGGAGACGCGAAGATAGGTGACCGCCCGCCCGAAGGGGTCGATCATCGGTGATGCATCCGCAACCAGCGGCGCAGCATTGCCTATCGTTCCGACTCTGGTGTTCACATCAATCTCCGTGCTCTCCTCAATGTGGGCATATGCTATTGTGGCGTCAAGGGAAACAGGCCTCGGGGGCAGGCCAATTTGAGCTTGCGCTGAAAAAGATCAGCGCCTACTCCTCGCAGAAGAAGAGGACATAGTGATGAGCGATATCTGGCCTAGCGAAATCAGGGTCTCGAAAGACCGCCAGAGGCTGGTGGTCAGCTTCAATGACGGGCAGAGCTTCGATCTCTCGGCCGAGCTGCTGCGCGTGCAGTCGCCGTCTGCCGAAGTGCAGGGGCACGGGCCGGGGCAGAAGGTAACGGTGCCTGGAAAGCGCAACGTCGCCATCGTCTCCGTTATCCCGACAGGCAATTATGCCGTGCGCATCGGCTTCGACGACATGCATGACACCGGCATCTACACATGGACCTATCTGCGCGAACTCGGCGAGCGCGGCTTCGAACTCTTCTCGGCCTATGAGGAAGAGCTTGCGGAAAAGGGAATGAGCCGCGACGTGGCGGAAAAGCCGCGCTGATCGCAATAAACTGAGGGGCAGACGAGGGGGCACATGACGGAAACACATAATAAGAGCTGGCTGCGAGCCCACGGGCATACCGGCAGCAGGGTCACATTCCTGGAACTCTTCTTCGATCTCGTTTTCGTCTTTTCCATCTCGCAGCTGTCACATGCCCTCTTTGCGCATTACACGCTGCTGGGTGCCGCCGAAGCCGCATTGATGATGTTTGCCGTCTGGTGGGTGTGGATCTTCACCGCCTGGGCGACGAACTGGCTCGATCCGGAGCGCATGCCGGTACGATCAATGCTGATCGTGCTGATGCTGCTCGGCCTCGTGCTGTCGGCCTCCATTCCCGATGCCTTCGGCGAAAAGGGCCTGCTGTTTGCCTGCGCCTATGTGCTGATGCAGGTCGGCCGCTCGGCCTTCACCACCTATGCGATGCGGGCTTCCGGCCGTTCGGCGACGATCAATTTCGTGCGCATCACCACCTATTTTGCCGTTGCCGGCATATTCTGGATATCAGGCGGTCTGCTGGAGCATGAAGCACGGCTGGTCTGCTGGGTAATCGCGCTCCTGATCGAATATTCCGGGCCGGCGCTCGGCTTTGCGGTGCCGGGCCTCGGCAAATCCAAAACGGAAGAGTGGGACGTTTCCGGCGCGCATATGGCGGAGCGATGCGCGCTCTTCATCATCATCTGCCTTGGCGAGGCGATCCTCGTTTCCGGCCGCACTTTCTCCGAAATGGAATTCTCGGCCATGACCGGCGTGGTCTTCCTGATCGGCTTTATCGGCACGGTCGCCATGTGGTGGCTCTATTTCCGCTTCGGCCATGAGCGGGCGGCGCATCGCATCGAGCATGCCGATACGCCGGGGAGCCTTGCACGACTGGCCTTCACCTATGCCCATATCCCGATCCTTGCCGGTATCATCGTGCATGCCGTGGCGGTCGAATGGATGTTCGAGCATCCGCACGAGGCGGGCAATCTCGCCGTCGCCGCCTCCGTTCTCGGCGGCTCCGGCCTCTTCCTGATCGGCAATCTCTGGTTCAAGGGTGCGACCAGCGGCCGCCTGCCGCTCTCCCATCTCGCCGGCATCGTGATCCTCATCCTCTGCACATTCTTCGCGCCCTTCATGCAGGTCTATGTGATGGGCATTCTGGCGGCACTGGTGCTGATCATCGTTGCAGCCTGGGAATACAAATCGCTGACGCGCGGGCCGGCGGGGCCGGTGCTCCACTAACCCTCGTCTCTCAAATCCTGCAGCAGCACACCGATGATGCGCTCCATCGAATCGGCGGTTGCCATGCATTGCTCGATCGGCTCGGCCGAGAGCGTGCGCTCGATGAGGCCGGTCTGGATGGCCATGGCCTCCTCGGTCAGCTTGCGGCCCTCTGATGTCAGGTGCAGGCGCAGCACGCGTTTGTCGCGCTCGTCGTCGCGGCGCACGATCAGGCCGCGCTTTTCCATCTGCGGCAGCAGCATGCTCATGTTCGAGCGGCCGACCAGCAGTTTGCGGGCCAGCTCCTGCTGCGAAATGCCTTCGAAGCGGTAGAGATTGACGAGAATATCGAGATGCGGCGGCTTGATATCGAGATCCGATAACGAGCGCGCCAGGGATTGTTGCATGAGCTGGCAGGCGCGAGCCACCGCGATCCAGCTGCGAAAACGCGGATGATCCCAGGGTAGGGATTGATTTTTGTTCATCGTTGTACTTTATTGTTCAGTGTTGAACATTATCGGAATCCCATCATGGCAAACTTTGCGCTTGAGGTCACCCGCCTCGGATTTTCGCTCATGCAATCCGTTTCGCCGCGTCTGGCGGGCGAGGCCGCCTTCCGGCTCTTCTGCCGCACGCCGTCTGCCAGACCGAAGGGCGAGAAGGCGAGGGCGGCGCATGCAGCGGGTGTTGCCAAGCTCGCCGGGGCTGAGCGCTTCCTGCTGCCCGTCGATGGCAGGCGCGCTCATGCCTATAGGCTGAACGGCGGGGCGCTCGGGCGGCGCAAGCGCTATCTCGTCACGCATGGCTGGGGCTCCGGCATGGCCTATATGGCAGATCTCCTGACGATGCTGGCGGATACCGGCGCGGAGGTAATCGCGCTCGACTTTCCGGGCCACGGCCGCGCCGGCGGGCGCTTCCTGCATATGGGGCTGGCCGTAAAGGCGATTGCGGCGGCGCAAGCCCGCTTCGGTCGCTTCGATGCCGTGATCGGCCATTCCTTCGGCGGTGCGGCACTGATGGTTTCGGCCTCCCGCATGCTTCCTGATGTAAAGGCCGTTTCGGCCGAGCGCATGGTGCTGATCGGTTCGCCGAGCGAAATGCACTGGCTGTTTACCGATTTCGGCCGGATGCTGCGGCTGAGGCCGGCGGMTCAGGCCGCACTCGAGGATGTCGTGCAGCGCGTCACCGGCCGGAGACTGGAGGAGTTCGACGCGGGAAAGACTGCCGCAGGCATCGGCAAGCCGGTACTGGTCATCCACGCCGAGGACGACAAGGAAGTCAGTGCCGCCCATGCGCGGCGTTATGCGGCTTCCGGCGGGCATGTGCGCCTGTCCTGGGCCAACGGCTTCGGCCACCGACGCATCATGTCGGCCGCCCCTGTTCTTGGCGAGGTGGCGGCGTTTCTGGCGGAGGCAAACATCAAGAAACCTGCTGAGATCATTCCGATTTTTGAGCTTCCGGCGCGCCGCGCATCGGTGTAGCGTCCGGCCGGTCGCAGGGCAGGCGGCCGGCACCATGGCGGGACACAGATGAAGATCATCAGCACTATCGACGAGCTCAACGAAATCTATGGCGCGGGACTGTCGCAGGCCTCCGTCGACAAGGTGACGAAGGTGCTGACGCCGCTCTATCGTGGAATGATCGAGATCTCGCCCTTCGTGGCGCTTGCGACCGTCGGCCCTGATGGCCTCGACTGCTCGCCACGCGGCGATCTCGGCGGCGTGGTGCGCATCATCGACGATACGACGCTGCATCTTCCCGACTGGCGCGGCAACAACCGTGTCGATTCGCTCTCCAACATCGTGCGCGATCCGCGCCTTTCGCTGATGTTCCTCATTCCGGGCTCCAACACGGTGATGCGCATCAACGGCCGCGGCGTCGTTTCCAACGACGAGGCGCTGCTTGAAAGTTTCGAGATGGACGGCAAGCATCCGCGCACCGTCGTCGTCATCAGCATCGTCGAGGTCTATTTCCAGTGCGCCCGTGCTGTGATGCGCGCCGAGCTGTGGAACGCCGAGCATTTCGTCGACCCGGCGAACCTGCCGACGCCAGGCCAGATGCTGAAGGATGCGGTGGGTGATTTCGACCACGAGACCTATGATCGCGAATGGCCGGTGCGGGCTGCAAAGACGATGTGGTGAGGTGAGGGCGTCACCGGGGTGACATAGACTAAAAGACCCGCCACAAACCCCTCCCCACAAGGGGGAGGGGTTTTGACAAGACATGCCGGACAGCCACTCATCTCCATGTTCTCGGACAGGCCCGACGTGTCGAAGAGATGCAGGAGACTATGTCAGGCCGCTACTCTTCTCGGAAAGAGCACGGCGTCCGATGCTGTTCTGACACCATCGACGACAWGCTCCTCCCCATAGAGTCGAGGCACCTGAATCCCCAGCCTTCCGTGCAGCGCCCCAGCCGAACGCGGCAGGAAGGGCAGGAGGCAGCGTGCGACGATCGCCAGCCCATAGACCTGCTCGGCAAGGCATGCACCGAGACGATTGACTGTCACCTGCCGTTCAGCGGGCGTGAGGTCGCCAAGCAGCGCCTTCGCATCCGCCCATGGTGCGCGTTTGGCAAAGCGCCGGTTCGCCTCACTGACAAAGGCGAAGATATCGGCAAGACCGACATGCAGCTCATAAGCATCGAAAGCCGCGGCCACCTTCTCTGGAAGCCGCGCCGCCTCCTGCGTGAAATCACTCTCCTGCAGCGGCGGAACGACCCCGCCGAAAGCAGACGAGACAAGCGCCAGCACCCGGTTGGCGAGATTGCCGAGCTGGCCGCCTAGCTCTCCTGTCCATGCGGCTTCCAGACGGTCGGCAGAGAAGTCGCCATCGTCGCCCGAGCGTATATGCCGGAGCAGATAATAGCGCAGTGCATCCGGCGTGCCGTAGGCATCGATAATGCTATCCGGATCGATACCGTTGCCTGCCGATTTGCCGATCTTCCTGCCATCGACCGTTACATAGCCATGCACCGATATCGACGACGGCGGCGGCAGGCCGGCCGAGAGCAGGATGGCCGGCCAGTAGATAGCGTGGAATTTCGAGATGCCCTTGCCGACGATGTGGATGCGCTGGCCGTCACCTGCCCAGTAGCGCTTGAAGAGTGTCTGATCGGAGCCGTAGCCGAGCCCCGTCAGATAGTTCGCGAGCGCGTCGAACCAGACATAGACCACCTCATCTCCATCAGGGACGGGAATACCCCAGCCGCGCGCCCGCTCGGTGCTGCGTGAGATGCTGATATCCTGAAGGCCGCGTCGCAGAAGGGCCACCACCTCGTTGCACCGGTGCGCCGGAACGATCGTGAGTTCGCCGCTCTCGATGAGCTGCAGGATCCGGTCACCATAGCGGGACAGGCGGAAGAACCAGTTCTCCTCCCTGACAAGTTCGAGGGGGACGCCATGTTCTGGGCATCGGCCGTCAACGAGTTCTGCGGCCTCGTAGAATTGCTCGCAGCCGACGCAATAGAGGCCTTCATAGGCCTTGCGATAGAGGTCGCCATTCTCAGCACAGGCATTCCACAAGGCGTGCACGCAGGCGACATGCCGCGGGTCACGCGAGGTGCGCACGAACTCATCATTGGAGATATCGAGCCGCGTCCCAAGCCGCTCGAAGCGGTCGGCATTCACATTGACGAAATCCGCCACGGGCAGGCCGGCAGCTTCCGCCGAGCGGACGTTCTTCAGGCTGTTGTCATCGGTGCCGCCCTGAAAGCGGACATTTTTGCCGAGCAGGCGGAAGTGGCGGGCATAGGCATCGGCCTGCACGAGTTCGAGCGCAAAGCCCACATGCGGGGCGGCGTTCACATAGGGGATCGAAGTGGTGATATAGGTCTTGTTCATCGGTTGATCCTTTCGAGGGCTGGTTGCCCCGCGAGACGGATCGTCAAATGAAAAGACCGCCTCGAGGGCGGTCGTTGTGCATTCTGGACGCACGAAACCCGCCACGCTATGAGCGCAGCATCATCACTGACGTGTTGATGACGGTTCTGTCCATGTAGGATGTGGTATCATCGGGCGCGAAATCAGACAAGCGCGGTCTCAGGCATTTTCCGTAGGATGAAATTTCAATGCCTCAACCAGCATCGTGAAGGCGGGCGAGGGATGCCGTCTTGACGGGTAGTAGAGGTGATAGCCGGGAAAGGGTGGCGACCATTCATCCAGCACCTGCACGAGACGCCCGCTGTCCAGATATTGCCTGACGACGTCTTCGTGGACAAAGGCCAAGCCATAACCATCGAGTGCCGCCCTGATCATCTGCGGCACGCCATTGAACGCGACCTGCCCGTCGACCCTGACGCGCATCTCATGTCCGCCGCGTTCGAACTCCCAGGGGTAGAATCCGCCATAGGTTGGCAGGCGTATGTTGATGCATCGATGCGCCGTCAGCTCCTGCGGCGAGGCGGGCGCCGGTCTTTCCGCCAGATATGGAGGAGCGCCCACGACGATCATTCGCGCCAGCGGCCCAATGCGAACGGCGATCATGTCTTTTTCCACTTGGTCGCCAAGCCGGACGCCGGCGTCGAAGCGCTCAGCAACAATGTCCGTCAAAGCCAGATCTGCGATCAGCTCGACCTTGATATCGGGATAATCGGCCAGGAATTTCGACAGCTTCGGCCACAGAAGCGTGTCGATCGCATGYTCGCCCGCGGTTATCCTGAAACTTCCCGCAGGCTTTTCCCGGTATTCGCTCAGCGCCGACAGTTGTGCGTCGATGCTGCCGAATGCCGGGCTGAGGGTTGCCAGCAGTTGTTCGCCTGCCGTCGTCGGCGCGAGGCTGCGCGTCGTACGGGTCAACAGGCGAACGCCCAACCGTTCCTCCAGCCGGCGAATGATGAGGCTCAGCGACGACTGCGATGTTCCCAGACGCGCAGCCGCCTTGGTAAAACTCCGCTCCTCGGCAACCGCCAGAAACGCCATGAGATCGCCCAGATCCTCGCGCCGCATTTATTGACCTCCGATATAAGTCCAATCTCATATTACCGCCTAATCGAAACAAAAGGCAGGGTCTATGGTGTCGGGCAGTGACACCAGCCTGCCAGTAATGGATGGAGCCTCGATCATGGCATGGTCAAAAGACGAACTGACGCGCATCTCCGTCTCCGATGATCTGCATATTTCGCCTTTCCGTCATGGCGGTGTCACCTATGGCACGCCGACGTGGATCTGGTCGGCCGTGGTCGACGGCGCCCTGTTCGTGCGCGGTTACAATGGCCAGGCTTCGCGCTGGTATCAGGCGGCGCTGAAGCAGAAAGCCGGGTGTATCAGCGCAGCAGGCATGACGGCGGACGTCACGTTTGAGCCGGTTGCTGATCCGGCAATCAACGACAGGATCGATGATGCCTACAGGGTGAAATATGCCGGAAGTCGCTACCTCGATCCGATGATCGGGGCGCGGGCAAGGGCCGCCACGATCCGCGTCGAAGCGGTCCGCACCTCATAGACCCGAATGGACGAAGCATTGCCGAACTCTCATACCTCGCACCACACGTCAGGTCTGACGGTAACATGCGCCTCATCCGCAATCGGTCACACTGCACAATCCGTGCATCGAGAACAGGAGAACCAAATGGAAAAGCGCAAACTCGGACAGGGCCTTGAAGTCTCGGCATTGTCGCTCGGCGCCATGGGATATGGAAAAGCCCGTGAACTGCCTGACAGGACCGAAATGATCTCGCTCATGCGCAGCGCAGTCGAGCGCGGGATGGACTTCTTCGACACGGCCGAAGTCTACGGCCCCTTCACCAATGAAGAAATGGTCGGCGAAGCCCTGGAACCGCTGCGTGATGAGGTCAAGATCGCGACGAAGTTCGGCTGGGATGTCGATCCTGTTACCGGCATCCATCATGGCAGCGTCAACAGCAAACCCGATCATATCCGCCGTGCGGTCGAAGGCAGCCTCAAGCGTCTTCGCACGGATCATATCGATCTGCTCTATCAGCATCGGGTCGATCCCGATGTACCGATGGAAGATGTAGCGGGCGTCGTGAAAGATCTGATCGGCGAGGGGAAGGTGCGCTGGTTCGGCCTTTCGGAGGCTGGTGCCGGCTCCATTCGCCGCGCCCATGCCGTGCAACCGGTCGCAGCACTGCAGAGCGAATATTCGCTCTGGAYCCGTGAGCCCGAAGCTGAGGTGATCCCAACGCTCGAGGAACTCGGTATCGGCCTGGTGCCGTTCAGCCCGCTGGGCAAGGGTTTTCTGACCGGGAAGATAGGCACGGGGACGGAGCTCGATAAATCGGATATGCGCAACAACATTCCGCGCTTCGCACCGGAAGCGCGCGAGGCCAATCTGGGGCTGGTCGACCTCATCCGGCGCATCGGCGAAAAATACCATGCAACGCCGGCGCAAGTGGCGCTTGCCTGGCTGCTCGCACAGAAGCCCTGGATCGTTCCCCTGTTTGGCACCCGCAAGCTGGAGCGCTTCGAGGAGAATATCCGATCGCTGAGCGTTCAGTTGACGCCTGATGATCTCAAGGAAATCGAAACGTCCAATATCAAAATCCAGGGTGCCCGCTATCCCGCCGAGCACATGCGTCGCGTCGGGCTTTGACCGGCGGCCATGTCGCTTCGGTTTTAGCTGAAGGCCGGCATGGCTGCTTTCCAGCCATTGTAAGCTATCCTGCGCTGTCTTGAAGCGCATTGAGGATGCGGTGGCGATGGAAGCGTGAGAACCGGCGGCTGCGCGTGCGCCGCAGTCAGGTACGAAGTCGAAGGCGAGCCGTATCAATCCGGGCTCTGCCACTGTACCAAATGCCGGAAGCTGACCGGTTCCATCTTTTCGGCAACGGCGAACTGGCGGCGCTCGAAGTTCAAGATGGACGGCGAGATCAGCACCTACGACAAACGGTCGTTCTGCCCAATCTGCGGATCGCGGCTGTTCTTCATGTTCGACGATGGCGTGGAAGTCTTTATCGGCACCCTGGATCAGGCACCGAACGACATCCACCCCATGGTCGAKGTCTGGACCATCCGCCGCGAACCCTGGCTGCCACGGGTTCCGGATGTCCGGCTCTACGATGAAGACGAGCACGCGCCGTCAGATCGGTAGGCACGCGGGTTGTCAGTAGAAGGTCGATTTGAACGGAACGATTGCCGAGCCCATGGCGGCGGCGTCGCCTGAAATATCCGACACAATGAGCTTGGGGTGCGGGCGAGGCACGCCGTAGCGCGGGCGGCCGAAAAGTTCGGTGCGTTCGCTCAGCATCTGTGCCAGTCCCGGCGGCACCTGGCCGCCGAAGACGATTGCCTGCGGGTCGTAGATCGCCCAGATGGCGTTGATGAGACGGTTATAGGCGGGTGTGATCTCCTCGACCCATTCCGCCACGCCCGGCCATTTCGGATCGAAATTCCTGCGCAGGTAAGGGATCGACGGCACGTCGACATTGTGGCGCTTGAGCTTCTCCAGGAGCAGCTGCAGGGCAGGGCGTCGGATCATCTCCTCGTCGTCATACATGCCCGAGAATTCGCCGGCATTGCCGTTGCCGCCGGCCAGAAGTTCGCCGTCGTTGATCAGGCCGCCGCCGAAGCCGTAATTGAAGCTCAGATAGGCGAAGTGCTTGATGAAGCGGCCGGCGCCGAACATCGCCTCGGCGACAGCGCCGGCGCTACCGCCGTTCAGCAGCCAGACGGGCTTTTTGAAGAGATCGCTCAGAAGCGGTCCCAGCTCGATCAGCGACCATTCATGCAGCGGCATCGAGGCATTGTATTTTGTCCCTGATATCAGAGCGCCCGCAATGCCGAAGCCGATGCCGAAGAAGGTCTCGTCATCGAGGCCGTTCAGCTGCTGCATTTCGGCAATGCGTTCTTGCACGCGATCCAGCGCCTGGTTCATGCCCAGCTCCCTCAGCGAGATGTCGCTTTCACCGAGCACATTGCCTGACAGGTCCACCAGGCAGATGTCGACCACGTCGGAATTGACGGAAATACCGGCCGAATAGGCATGGAGTCCGTTGAGCCTGAGCATGGGGCTCGGCTGGCCGCGGCCGAGGCCCGGCTTGGGAGACCCCAGCGAAACGATACCGCGCTCGACGAGCTGGTCGATGATGCGATGGACCGATTGCTGTGTCAGATCCGTATGGCCGGTGATCTCGGATCGCGACAGGCCGGGGTTGCGCCAGATAAGCTTCAGCAGGCTGCGTTCATTCGCGGAGACGACGATTTCTTCTCCCGGACGCCGGAACCGGGACGCAATCAACGGTTCGGGAAAATAAGCCATGACGCACCTCGAATATACTACAAAAGTGTAACTGCAACATATATGGCAACCGCAGGTGCCTGCATAACGGGCTTTATGCTCTCAATCAAGTCGAACTACGTCATCGATTTGTTACACACAAAGTGTACTAACACGGCCGTTCACGATCCGGACGCTGATCCGGCGGGTTTCAAATTCAGGCGAGGGCAAAATGAAGATTTCCATTCTGGTGGCTGCGGCCGCCCTGATGACGGCTGCGTGTTCTTCTGCGCAGGCTGCCAATTTCGAATTCTGGTACGGCAATACGGGAAGCGTCGAAAAGGCGATCCTGGCGCAATGCGAAGCCTTCAATGCGTCGCAATCTGCCAATCACGTCACCTGCGTCGGGCAGGGGAGCTATGAAGTTTCCATGCAGAAGGCGATTGCCGCCTATCGCTCGAACAAGCATCCGGTGCTGATCCAGTTCTTCGATGCCGGCACACTCGACCTGCTTTTGTCCGACGCCGTCGTTCCGGTTCAGGACGTGCTGCCCGATGTCGACTGGAACAGCTACATCAAGGGCGCGCGCTCCTATTACGAAACATCAGGCGGCAAGCTCTATTCGCAGCCCTATAATGCCTCGACGCTGCTCTTCTACGTCAACAAGACGGAGCTCGAAAAGGCCGGCGTCACCGAGATGCCGAAGACCTGGGAAGACATCATCGAAGCTGCGCGCAAGCTGAAGGCATCAGGCCATGAGTGCCCCTACGTCACCAATGGCGAGCCCTGGTCGATGTTCGAACAGTTTTCAGCCCGTCACGGCCTGCCGATCGCTTCGCAGCATAATGGTTATGACGGCTTGAACGCCGAATATGTCTTCAACACCACCTTCGTCGCCAAGCACCTGCAGAACCTCGTCGACTGGCGCAAGGAAGGTCTCGTGAAGATAGCCAGCGACACCAAGGCCGGCAATTACACGGCCGCCTTCAATTCCGGCGAATGCGCGATGATGGAGAATTCCTCCGGCTCCTACACGGACTCGTCCAAGGCCTTCGACGGAAAGTACGAACTCTCCGTCAGCCTGACGCCGATGTACAAGGGCTATGAGCGCCACAACACCTTCGTCGGCGGCGCCTCCATCTACATCATGAAGGGCCACGAGCAGGCCGAGATCGACGGCGCCAAGGCCTTTCTCGATTTCCTGCGCAAGCCCGAACAGCAGATGTTCATGACCGCCTCCACTGGCTACGTGCCCGTCACCAATGACGTGCTCGATGCGATCGCCAAGAGCGGTGACGCCGGTTCGCGCAAATATGCGACAGCAGCCGTCGGCATCGAATCGATGAACGAGCCCGGCACGCCCGATACGCGCGGCATCCGCCTCGGCTTCTACGTGCAGTTCCGCTCGGTGCTGCTGGAAGAAACCCAGAAGGCATTTGCAGGCACGCAGACCATGCAGGTGTCGCTCGATAACGCCAAGAAGCGTGGCGACGAACTGCTACGCCGCTTCGAACAGACCTACAAGACAGCAAAGCTGCCCTGATCCATCTCCGGTGYGGCGCTTCCCCGTCGTCGCACCGGCTTTTCTCGAAATGGACATGCATGATGTCGTCGGAATCTTCGCTTTTCAGCCATCGCTGGCTGCCGCTTTTATTGGCCGCACCGTTGCTGCTGCTGATCCTCGTCTTCTTCTATGCGCCGATCGTCCAGGCCTTCTACTGGTCCTTCTTTCTTGAAAGACCCTTCGGCGGCGGGTCGGAATTCGTCGGCTGGGATAATTTCCGCCGTGTGCTTGCCGATCCGGAATTCTGGAATGCCGGCTGGCGCACCGTCGTCTTCATGGTAGTCGCCTCGTCGCTCGCGGTCGCTCTGCCGCTGATCCTGGCGGTGGCAGCGGACCGGAAGATTCGCTTGTCGATGACGGCCCGCAACGTGCTGGTCTGGCCGAAGGGGGTGGCGGGTGCCTCGATTGGCGTCGTCTTCGCCTTTGTCTTCAATCCCTTCGTCGGCATACTGGCGCCGATCAACCATTTCTTCCCGGGCGCATGGGCACCGGGGCTCGATGGCACTGACGCTTTCATCACACTCATCGTCGCGCATGTCTGGAGCGGCATTCCCTTCAATTTCGTCATCCTCCTCGCCGGGCTGCAGTCCATTCCGCGCACGATGTATCAGGCGGCCGCCATGGATGGCGCAGGACCCTGGCGGCGCATCTTCGATGTGCAGCTGCCGCTGATCATGCCGCAGCTTTTCCTGACGCTGGTGCTGGAATTTACCGAAAGCGTCACCTCCGCCTTCGCGCTGATCGACACGATCACCAAGGGCGGACCGGGCGGGGCCACCAATCTGCTGGTCTACAAGATCTTTACCGATGGTTTCAGCGGTTATGACCTGTCGGGCGCCTCCACCCAGACGGCCATCCTGATGGTCTTCGTCGTCCTCCTCACCGCCGCGCAGTTCCTGCTTCTCGGCCGCAGCATCAATTACGAACGGTAAGGGCCAGCCATGATCGAAAATGCTCGCTCGCTCAATTTCGCCGCCAGCGCCATTCTGCTCGTCGGTATCGTCTTCATTCTCGGGCCGCTCTACCTGACGCTCGCCAATGCCTCGCAACCTTACGAGTTTCTGCTGCGCAACGGGCTTGCCTGGTATCCCGGCGATCATTTCATCGCCAATGTGACGCGCGTCTTTACCGAGACGCGCATCCCGATCCAGATGCTGAACAGCATGCTGGTGGCGCTTTATGATGCCTTCTTTACCTGCATGCTATCCTTCCTCACGGCCTATGCGCTCGTCTGTTTCCGCATCCGTTGGGCCGGCATCGCCTTTGCGGCGATCCTCGCGACGATCATGCTGCCGATCGAGATCCGCGTCATCACCACCTATCAGGTGGCGGCCAATGTCTTTTCGCCGCTGAATGCACTGCTGGATCTGACCGGCGCCAATGCGCTGATCGAAGGCCTGTTCGGCGCGCCTGTTCATCTGGAACTCAGCGTTCTCGACACGCATTTCGGCCTTGTGGCGCCACTGGTCGCGCATGGAACCGGCACCTTCCTGTTCCGACAGTTCTTCCGCACGCTGCCGGCTGATCTCTTCAAGGCGGCGCGCATGGACGGGGCAGGGCCGATCCGCTTCCTCTTCCATATCCTGCTGCCGATCTCGCTTAGCAGCTTTGCCGCGCTCTTCGTGCTGACCTTTCTCAGCGGCTGGACGCAATATCTCTGGCCGCTGGTTGCGGCCTCCAAGCCAGAGATGACAACCGCCGTCGTCGGTCTGGCGCGGCTCGCACCCGACATGGAGGGCGAAATTCCAGACTTTCCGATGATCATGGCCGGTGTCGTGGTCGTCTCGATCATTCCCCTTGCGATGATTGCGCTCCTGCAGCGCTACCTCGTGCAAGGCCTCGTTCTTTCGGAGAAATGACGTGAACGCCATCGATACCGCCATCCGCACCGCGGCCACCAACATCACGCTTTCAGGCGTCACCAAGGCGTATGATACAAAGGCTGTCGTCATCCCGCCGCTCGATGTCGAGCTGCGTGCCGGCGAATTCACCGTCGTGCTCGGTCCGTCGGGCTGCGGAAAATCCACGCTGCTGCAGATGATTGCCGGGCTTGAGGCCGTCAGCGGCGGCAAGATCCTGTTCGGCAATCGCGAAGTGCAGGGCCTGGAGCCGAAGCAGCGCGGCTGCGCAATGGTCTTTCAGAATTATGCGCTCTATCCGCATATGACCGTGTTCCAGAACATGGCCTATAGTTTGCGCGTCGCCGGCCTTCCGAAGGCCGAACGCCAGCAGCGGGTCGGCGCTGTCGCAGAAATGCTCGGTCTATCAGCCTATCTCGACCGCAAGCCGGGGCAGCTTTCGGGCGGGCAGCGCCAGCGCGTGGCGATCGGCCGGGCGATCGTGCGTGAACCCGGCGTGCTGCTCTTCGACGAGCCGCTTTCCAATCTCGATGCGCAGCTGCGCCACGACATGCGCGTCGAACTCGCCGATCTGCACAGGCGCATTGGGGCCACGACCGTCTTCGTGACCCATGACCAGGTGGAGGCGATGACGCTTGCCGACCGCATCCTCATCCTCAACAGGGGCAGCGTCGAGCAGTTCGATACACCGAAGGCGATCTATCATCGCCCGGCCTCGGTCTTCGTCGCAAAGTTCATCGGCGCGCCGCCCATGAACATTCTGCCTGTCACCGGCGACGGCTCCGTGTTGCGTCTGGCTGACGGGCAGGCGGTTGCCGAACACCACAAGGCCGGCGAATTTCAGCTCGGCATCCGCCCTGAGGATATCGCCGTCGAAACGGGTGGGCCGATCAAAGGCCGGCTCAAGCATTTCGAGGATCTTGGCTCGCATACAGTGCTATCAGCCGATCTCGCCGGCGCGCCCGTTCGTATCGCCACACCTTTCGGCGCGGATATCGATTCCGCAACCGAGCTTTCCTTCTCCTTCCCGCGATCCCGGCTGCACCTGTTTGATGGCGAGACAGGCCGTGCCATTCCGGATGCATTCGCCACGCATTGAAAGACCTCTCCATGAACTACACAAACTACGTGCGCGACCCCAGCAGGGATTGCGCAGTCGCGGCGCATCGCGGCATTTGGCGCAACGCGCCGGAAAACAGCCTCCCTGCCATCGAAGCGGCGATCCGTGCCGGTTGCGATATCGTCGAGATCGACGTGCGCCGCAGCGCCGATGGCGGCCTCTTCCTGCTGCATGACAAGACGCTGCATCGCATGGCGGGTATCGACGAGATGCCGGAGACACTGACATCCGCGCAACTGGCCGGCCTGACGCTGAAGAACCGCGATGGCGGCGAAGGCAATGAGATGACGGGCGAAAGACTGCCGAGCCTGCGGGATCTCTTCGATCTCACCCGCGATCGCATCTTCCTGCATCTCGACGTGAAGGACCGGACCGTCATTCCCGAGGTCATCGCCTGCGCCCGCGATATGGGCGTCGCGGCCCAGGTGGATTTCTGGGGCAGTCTTCGATCGGCCGAGGATCTTGCCTGGGTGCGCGAGGCGATCATCCCGCACGGCGTGCTGTTCATGGCCAAGTCACGGATCGGCGCTACGCATGCTGAGGCCGAGCTGGATCTGCTGTTCCAGCTCGCGCCTGATGTCTGCGAAGTCTGCTTCGACCGCATCGAGGATATCGCCGGTCTCCAAGCTCGCGCCCGTCAGACGGGCATGGCGCTCTGGGCGAACACGCTCGATTCCGTGGCCTTTGCCGGCTTTACAGATACGACTGCCATGCAGGATCCCGACGCCATCTGGGGCCGGCTCATCGAAGCCGGCATCTCGCTGATCCAGACCGATGAACCGGTCGCACTGAAATCATATCTCGCCAGCCGCCGCGGCTGACACATAAGGAAAGACCATGAGCTACAAAGACTTCATCGCCGACCCGAACCGTTCCTGCGCCATCGTTGCCCATCGCGGCGCCTGGCATGGCGCGCCGGAAAACAGCCTGGCCTCCATCGAGAAGGCCATCGCTGTCGGCGCCGATATCGTCGAAATCGACGTGCGCAAGAGCGCCGATGGCGAGCTTTTCCTGATGCATGACGACACGCTATTGCGCATGGCCGGAATCGACCGCGACGCCGAAACCTTCACCATGTCGGAACTACAGGCGATCGCACTGCGCGAAGACGATGGCGGCGAAAGCCGCGCCATCTCCGACCAGCGCATTCCGACATTGAAGCAGGTTTTCGAGGCCATTCGCGGCCGCATCTTCGCCGATCTCGACCTGAAGGATCGCGGCCTGTTTTCGGAAGTCGCAGCCTGCGCCCGCGAGATGGGCGTGGCGTCCTCCGTCGACCTCAAGACCGTCGTGATGAACCACGCTGACATCGACTGGGTGCGTGCCCAGAATATCGAAGGCGTGCCGTTCATGGCGATGGCGCAGTTTTCGGCTGACAATGTCAGCGAGAGGCTGGCACTGCTTTCGGAGCTCAAGCCCTTCATGTGCGAGCTGCGCTTCGACGATCTCAGGACCATCGCCGACAACCAGCAGCTCTTCAGGGATGCCAGTATGGCAATCTGGTTCAACACGCTGGATATGGCGGCGAGCGGCGAATGGACCGATCCGAGGGCGCTCATCGAGCCCGACGCCGTCTGGGGTCGCCTGATGGATGCCGGTATCAGCACGATCCAGACCGACGAGCCGGCCGCCCTGCGACGCTATATCGAAGCGCGGAAAGTATCGCGAAAGCCGGCTGAGACCCTCGTCGCCGGTTGATCCTCTCCTGATGCGCCGGCCACCCGCCGCAAGGCGAGGTGGCCCGCATGGTCCGCCGGGTTATTTCACAGGCACGACAAGCGGCGAGCCCTTCGTGGCGATGTAGGTCGCCAGTTCCGAGGCCTTGCCGTCGCCGACATTTCTGGCCGAATGGGCAACGCCCGTGGGGATGAACAGCGACTGGCCGGCCTTCAGCGTCACCGGCTTTTGGCCATCCAGCTGATATTCCAGCACGCCATCGATGACATAGGCGATTTCTTCGCCTGGATGGTTGTGTTTGGGCGCAGAGGCGCCTGGGGCGAAATCGACCCGGACCTGGATGGCCTCATGGCCGGGCACGTCGATATCGTTCTGCACGAGGTCGGTGCGCTGGATTGGCTGCTCGGCATTTGCCCTGGTCAGTTGCATCGTGCCGGCGATGACGAGAGCGCCCGCTGCCATGATCATGATTGTCCTCATCTGTCTGTCCTTCCGTCCCTAGCTTGAGCCCCTGATCGGGCGACGGGGTTATTTGAACAGACGGATGAATGTGAAATGTTTCAGAAGAGGGGGCTTTTTGTATCGCCGTGTATCTGTCAGACGCTCACCGTCAAGGATTTGCCTCAAGCGCCCCGAGATGCTGATCGAGCGTCATCCTGCCCCAATGACGACGCTCGGGCATTTCGAAGCCGGTGTCGATGGTGACTTCGGTCATCTTCGCGTAACAACGGGCGGCCGCCCATGAGAAGCCGAGCCCGAGATAGTATTCCTCGAATTTTTCACGAGGGATCGTCTCGACCGTGACCGGGAGCCCGAGACGCGATGAGAGGGTCTTGGCGACGTCGGCGAAGGAATAGCGCTCCGGACCTTCCACATAGTCTATGCCGACATCATCGACTGGGCTTTCCAGGCGAGCGGCGGCAGCCTGTCCGAGATCCCTTGGCGAAACCATCGGTATCTTCATGTCTGCGGGGAAGGGCGTGGGCAGGCGCCCGGTCTCTCTCGCGGGCTGCAGCAGCATGTCGAGATTGGTGAAGTAATAGGCGCCGCGGTTGATGGCGGCCGGAATGCCGCTTGCCTTCACGAGGCGCTCGAATTCATAGAGCACAGAGAGATCGCCGATCCCGTCGCCATCCAGCGCTCCGTAGGTCGATGCCACGACGAGCTTCTCGAGCCCGGAATCCTGGAGTGCTGCGGCAATGCTTCTGACGGTCTTCAGTTCCTCGGCGTTGGTATCGCGTCCGGTATCGGCCGGTGGATTCAGCAGGAAGGCTCGACGCCCTTTTTGCAGGATGGAACGAAGCAGCCCGGTATCCGCCACATCAGCAACGAAGGGTTCAACGCCGTCTTGTTCGATGGCCGCAGCCTTCTGCGCGCTGTGAACGACGGCGATGATTTTCTCGCCAGACCGTCGCAATGTGTCGATGACGGCAGAGCCTATGTTTCCGGACGCACCAAGGATGACATACATGGTGAAACCTCGCAGGTAGCAGATGCATAACTGCGCTGACCGTTTGAGGTTCCGTCACCGATATCGCGGAGCGGGCGACAGCACGGGCAAGGGCAGGTGTGTCCGGGGATGCCCTTGCGGAAGTCCGTTCGGCCCCGGACCGAAGGCGGCTGCGCGGGTCTGAATATCCTGATAGGAATAACGGACGGGTGAGGCTTGGCCTGGACCGGAATAGTGCTGCCAACGCTGCAGGTGACGTTTTGCCTTTTGCCGTTTTCATGGAATTGGATCCGTACGGGGCCGCAGGCCTTCAGCCGATTATCGAGCATGTGGAGCGTATTTCGCCCAATGCCGCGACACCGCGCAGCTTGAACGTTGACCCGCATATAACGCTCGCCGTTTATGACGGGCTCGACCCTGAGCCTCTCGCAAGGGCGCTCGACCACTTCAGCGCGGACATGCGCGCTCCCAGCGTCAAGCTTTCGAGTATCGGTCTTTTTCCCGGACCAGCATCGGTTCTATTCGCCGCGCCTGTTGTCTCTGCGGAGCTGCTTGCCCTTCATCGAGATTTTCACGAGGCAGCCGCCTCGGCAGGGGCGGCGTGCTGGCCCTATTATCTTCCGGGAAACTGGGTGCCACATGTCACGCTCGGTGAGCAACTGAACCCCGAGGAGGCCGGGGCGGCAATCAGCGGCGCGATTGGTCTCTGGCAACCGGTGGCCGCAGGCTTGCACCGGATCTCACTCGTTCGCTTCCATCCGATCGATCTGTTGTGGCATCGGCAATTGCCGGGCTGAGCCTGTTTGGTCGCTTACGAGCGCCAGAAGGGCCGGTGGCTTTCCTCGTAAGCGGCATCCCGTGTCATGCCGAAATCCCTCAGCGTTTCGTCGGGCAGGGTATCCAGCTCACGGGCGAAGAGGCGTCGCTCGCTCCAGCGTTCCAGCCACAGGCGGAGCGTGTCTGTCATGTGCATGATGAAATTTCCTTTCTCTGTTGGCAAAACTCACCTAACATTAACGAGGTCTTAAGCGGCAATTTCCATTCGTTTTGCTTGGATGTCATGATTTTATGGCAGTATTCGAAGCTGGAAAAGCGCGTTATCTTGACCGTATCCGTTAGAAAATCTCACATATAGGAAATCCATGKCCCGCAATCTGCCGCCGCTGTCTTATCTCCGGGCCTTCGAGGCCACGGCACGTCTCGGCTCGGTGACACGGGCAGCCGACGAACTGGGGCGCACGCATGGGGCGGTTTCCAAGCAGCTGCAGCTTCTGCAGGAGCAGCTTGGGATTCCTGTCTTCGAGAAATCGGGAACGGGGCTTCGGCTGAATGAGGACGGCGCGGCGTTTTTTGCCACCGTGTCGCGCGCCTTCGATCTTCTGGAGGAGCGCTATCACGAGCTGAAGGCGAGCCGGAACGAGGCGAGTGTGCACATCGCCTGCAGCGCCACCTTCGCCATGATCTGGCTCGTACCGCGCCTGGCGGAATTCTACAGCCTCTATCCGAACTGCCGCGTGCAGCTTTCGATGTCGTCAAGCACGCGTGACGGCGGCACGAACCGGGCAAGGGACGGCGTGGATTTCACGCTGAGCTGGGATCGCCTGTCGCGTCCGCAGGTGAAGGGCGAATTCGTGCCGCTCGCCTCCGTCTCCTTCGGCCTGGTGTCCGCACCGGATTATCCCGTCCGCGCCGAAGGCGAGGAATTAAGCTTCCCGACCCGCATTTCCCCCGACCATATGAGCGAACAATGGACGAGCTGGCAGGCGGCGACCGGGCAGCGGATCTCGGCGCAGTCAGAGCTCTATTTTCCGCATATGCATCTCTGCGTCAGCGCGGCCGTCACCGGGCTTGGCGTCGCGCTGGTCGAGCGGCGCTTTGCGCTCACCGAGCTGAAGAGCGGCAAGCTTGTGGAGCGATCGGAATTCCTGACATACGAAGACGGTTTCGTGGCGATCATGAAGCCCGGCCGGGCGCTCTCGCCGGCTGCCGGCCATTTTCTCGACTGGCTGCGCGACGCCTTCGTGCGGGAATAGCCCGGCGGAAGCTCGCTTCAGCGACGAAACAGGTCCCACGCAAGCCAGATGCAAAGAGAGGCTGCAAGCAACCAGATGATCACAATCGCCACAAGGCCGGAACGGCTGAGCGGGCGCTGCGCGCGTTGCGTGGCCATGTTCCTGAACTCCGACATCAGAGGCGCAGGAATGAGGCGGATGGCTATGAGGATGCCGAGCGGGACGATGATGAGATCATCGAGATAGCCGAGTACCGGCACGAAATCGGGTATGAGATCGATTGGCGAAAGCGCATAGGCAGCAACGGCGCCGGCGACGATCTTGGCCACCATAGGCGTGCGGCCGTCCCGCGCGGCAATCCAGAGTGCGACGACATCGCGTTTCACGCTCCGCGCCCATTGCTTCGCGGCCGTCAGCCATTTGTCCATTATTGCGACACCTATCTGTTTGAGCATTCGGGCTGGATCATTGCAGGCGTGGTCTAACAGTTGATCCATTGAGTGGAAGTAGGGCCGAGCCCGAATGTTTTCTGTTTGTTCTTTTTCGCCGTTCAGTTACATTGCACTCGTGCGCGACGCCGATTTTCGCGAAAAGGGAGGTTGTCATGAAGGTGGTATTGTTTGGGATTTTCTTGCTGGCCGCCGGGAATGCGTCTGCTTCCTGCGACCTGGTTTCGGCTCCGTGCTCCACCGACAGTTCGGGCAATACCTATATCAGAGAGCAGAATCTCGGCGGCGGCTACAAGACCTATCGAAACGGGGATCTCTACTCGCAGACGCATCAGCAGCTCAACGGCAGCTATCGAGAKACCTATTCAAGCGGTGGCTACCGGACTTATTACAGCGATCCCAACCGCAGCGACCCCTATCAGGATAACAGGAAGAGCAGGGACGGACACTGAGGGCGCTCTTGCGACTGAGACTCAAAGAGCGGAAAGAGCGTCCAAAATTATCTCCAGACAATTTGACGACAGGCTGAGAAAGGCACCGACAACAATGCCTACGAACCCGAGCGCCAGCGCACCGACAAATCCATGATGCTCCCAGCCATATTGGGCTGCCATCTGCGTTACTACCGCCACGACCAGAAGCGTCCAGACGATCCTGACGGCGAAGAGCAGGCGGCGGAGCACTGGCTTGTCTTGCATCATGGCAGAGCGGAAATTCCGTGGAACGCCTCGTTTCCTCAGATGTAGGTTGCAATTTCGAGTTTCACCAGAGGCTGCCTGCCGTCTTCTGCGGAACTGGCTATCGGGCGACGACGGCCGTGCGGGGCAAAACCGCGCAGCCTCTTGCCCCTTGGCCCCCAGGTCAGTCTTCCACCAACTCAATCTCGGGACGGCCGGCAAGGGTGAGCCGCAGGCGGCCGCGGTCAGCGCGCTCGAGCATGATCGGGCCCGCCTTTTCCTCCAGTCGCCGGCGCAGCAAGATCAGCCGGGTCTCCAGATTGTCCTTGAAATCCGGCAGTTGCAGGCGCCGGTCGCGGCGTATCTCACGGTTCAGAAAGTCCCGCTTGCCGGTGCGCGCATAGTCTTCGAGGAAGTGCAGGAGCAGCCGCCCCGGCACGCCGCGGATGAGATAATCGTCGTCGACGAACAGCGAGCCGTCGCGCGGATAGAAGCGCACGGCGATGCGCCGACCGGCGGGCAGCCTCACGGCCTCGTCGGCCGACGCTTCCGCCTTCTCGCGCCACCCCGTCTCCGCCCGCTCGCGTTCCTCGGAAAGAAACGAGAGCGCGGTGGCCAGATGCGCGGCGATCACGGTCAGCGCCTCCTCGTCGCGATGGCGGAAGGTGAACCGCTCCGCCGATTCCGAAAACAGCACGCCGACGAGCCTTCCCCGCGCGACAAGCGGCAGCGCGATCTGGCTGAGCGGCTTGTCGAGCGCCGGAAGCGGGATCGGCGTATCCTCGACGCCCGCCATGGCCCGCACCGCCTGGATGTAGCGCTGACCGCGACTGAGGTCGGTGATCCGCACATTGCGCCGCCGCTCAGCCGCAACCCCGATAATGCCGCGCCCGGACGGAACCTCGGCGCCAAAGCCGAACTGGTCATAGCCGCGGCTGGCGATCGTCGTCAGCCCGCCGCGTTCGCCGTCCGGCACCAGCACCATCGAATAGCGGTAGCCGAAAAGCTCGCCGAGGCCCTCAAGCGTCACGTCGAGCAGCGTTTCCGGCTCGCTGCAGTCCGACATCCGCGCCGTCAGCCTCGCCACCCTGCCCATCAGGTCAGGCAGCACGAGCGGCTCCGGCTCGACTAGCGGATTGGCGGCCGGCACGGCCCGACAGTCCTCCACCCGGTAGATGTCGACGGCGCGCAGCTTCATGATTCCGGTCATCCGGCTTTCCAGGATCGCCAGATGGATCGCCACCCCCTCGAAGGTCTCGCTCTCCGTCTCGGAGCGCTCGAACACCAGGTCGAGCACGTGCTGCTGGCCGCTATAGCCGTCGACCACCATCACGGTCGCGAGCCCGTTGCGCGCCACATTTGTGGCGGTCTTGGAGAAGAACTGGTTGGAGAGAGCGACATGCGTCTCGTCTACGTAATGCACGTGCGAGAGATAGGAGACATTGGGCATTCCGTCCGCATCGGTGGTGGCGATAACGGAGGGAATGATGCCCTCGAAACTGTCCCGCAGCCTTTCGAGCGGAATCATGCGACGGCTTCCGGCGTCAGCCTGCGTCCGGCGCCCGGCCCCGGCGTCTGCTCGAAGATCTCCTGCGGCTCGATCGTCAGGCAGACGAGTTCCTGGTCCGAGAGCGTGCTGGAGAGCTGCATCCGGGTGACCCCGAGCGCCAGCATCCGCGCGAGCTGTTCTGCGACATAGGCCTCACCCAGTGTCCGGAAGGCGGCATCCGCCAGCCCCGCCTCCAGGACCCGGCCCTTGATCTGGCAGGCCTTGTAGTCGGCGGCCCGCACATAGGTCGTGGCAATCGGCCGGCCGGCCAGCGCCTCGCCCACGGCATCAGGCCATTGGCTGCGGGAGGCGAGAAAGTGCAGATGCCCGCTCTGCCGGTCGAAGCGCACGCCGGAGCCGCGGCCAATCATTGGCCGGCCGGCCTCGTCGCGCGTCGCGAACAGGATCATGACGGGACTTTCTATGAATTCCGCGAGTTCCGGCCCCAGCAATGCTTTTCCCCCCGATATGCGGCGATGATAATTAGATAGGATATTCTTAGCAATCATCGCAATTGCTTAGGATGGTTTTAGGAAGCGCCTCGCAAAGGCCTCGGTTATCTCACGGCCATCAGCCCGGCGCACAGGAAGAGGCGCCGGCCAACGAGAGGAAAACAATCATGAGCCACGAATTCTCGCTTACCAGCATCCCCGATCTCAACGGCCGCTACGACATTTACGGCGCGATACACAAGGGCCTGCGCAAGGCCGGCTGCGACCTGCTCGGACGCCTCGGCACGGCCGATTTCCAGAATGTCGAGGAGACGGTCTTCCTGATCGGCGACCTGCGCCATTACCTGATGCTTGCCGCCTCCCACGTCAGTCACGAGGACGACCACATCCACGTGGCGCTCGCCGCCAAGGGCGTCTCGACCGTCACGCTGGACGAGCAGCACGACGACCACCGCACGGCCTTCCGCGAGCTGGAAGAACTGATCGCCGCCTGGGAAAAGGCCTGGCCGCTGCACAAGTCCGCCTGCGGCCGCAAACTTTATCTCGCCTTTGCCGCCTATATCGCCGACGACTTCGCGCATATGCATGAGGAGGAGGCGGTGACCGGCCCTCTGCTGTGGCGCAACTTCAACGACCAGGAAATATTCGGCATCGAAATGCGCATCATCGGCTCCCTGCCGCCGGAGAAGAGCATGGCCTTCATGCGCCTCATGATCCCGGCGATCAATCCGGCGGAGCGTGCGGCACTCCTAGGCGCCATGAAGAAGGATGCGCCGCCGGAAATCTTCCAGGCTGTCATCGACTTCGCCGTCCGTCCGGGGCTTTCGGCGGGCGACTTCGCCAAGCTTGCCGACGCGCTGAAGCTGGCGGCCTGAGAAGATTGCTGCGGGCGGAGGATCGAGGCTCCGTCCGTGGCATCGCCGAGAATTTCCGGAGAAGAACCATGTGCAAACCGAACGGCGAGGCCGGCATCCCGGCCGAGTGTCCGCGCCGCGGCGATTGTCGCGGCTGCCTTATGCTGCCTTCAGCCATGGCGGGTGAGGGGATCGCCGCGCGTCCCGGGCGCCCGCCGCCCGCGTCGGTCTTCCTGGAGACTCCGAAAAACAGGAACCGCTCTAGTGATGCTTGAAATACTGCACCTCGCGCTCATGCTTCTCTGCCGCCTCGCGGGTCTTGAAAGTGCCGAGATTCTTGCGCTTGTGCGTCTTCGCATCAGGCTTGCGGGAATAGAGACGATATTCTCCTGACTTCAATTTCCGTATCATGTGAACCTCCTGTGCTGAGGGGTAAATTCCCCTCAGGCTTATCCGGTTCCGGCTGATTGCGAAGATCGCCTTTCGGTCACTGTCCAGTGACAAACGGCCGAAGCGCGTCGATCAGTTCGGTGGTGCCTTGGCGAACATCGCGCGCATTCGGCTCGACGTCGATGAGGCCACCCCTGCTATGCACGTCGTAGAGCTCGGTCAGAAGATCGGCAGCGCTGGCGCTCATCACTCGGCCCAGGCTTTCCCGCCATTGCGAGCGGGGCAGGGCTTCAGCAATGATCGCGCGCCCCAGCAACTGGCTCAGCGCGGAGGCCACGTCGCTTGCGCTATAGCGGCGCGGGCCTTCTGCGTGAACAATCTGTTCGCGCGTTTCGATGTCGGGCCGAAGCAGGAGATCTACGGCAATCCGGCCGACATCCTGCGCCGACACGTTGGGGATCTGCTTTTCGACCGGGTCATGAAAGCTCGGCAGAATGCCGGTTGCGATCGCTGCCGGCGCGACGCGAGCCCAGCCTTCCATATGCTCAGCCGACCGCAGGAATATCCGGCGCATATCCAGTTGGCGAAGGCGCTGTTCAAATTGGTAGAACATGCTCGGCATGGCGAAGCCTTCGCCGAGATGGGCGCCGTAGTCGGAAATGGCAAGCATGAGGGCCGGCCGCGCTTCTTCCAATGCCTCGGCAATGCTCTCGATCGAGCGGCGCATATCGCCTTTCATGTCTTCGGCTCGCGGGTCGGCCGGCAGAATGACCTGAACGCTGTCCGCACCTGATATCGCTCCGGCAAGCGCCTTGGCGTCCTGCAGATCGACAAAAGCGACATCGCAGCCGATGGCGGTCAGGCGGTCAGCCTTTGCCGGATCGCGCAGGATAGCGCGCACGGGCACACCTGCCTCGCGCAGCGCCTTGGCGGTCGAATAGCCGATCTTTCCGGCGGCTCCGAGGATTGCAATCATGTGTTTCTCCTTGCTGATGGTGCGCAAGGACTAGAGGGGCGCGCCAGAGGCGTCGCACATATTCAGGCCGGTCTTTGCAATTTCGGGCGGAATTCGCCGACTTCGCGCAGGATCTCGCCGGGTGTCTGGCCGGTGAGCCGGCGCATGGTGGTTGCCATATGGCTCTGATGGGCAAAGCCCGCGGCAAGCGCAATCTCGCTTGCGGCCATATCCGTCGTCGTCATCAGGGCGCGGGCATATTCGACGCGGCGGCGGATGACATATTGGTGCACGGAAACGCCGGTGCTGTTGCGAAACAGGCTCTTCAACCGTGTGACACTGACACCAGCAACGACCGCAAGGTCTGCCAGATGCAGCTTCCGGTCCAGATGCGTCTCGATGAATTCCGTCAGCATCCGCAATTGCCGGGCCGAGAGTTTCGGTTCGCGGTTGATCTCGGGCCGAGGCGCGCCGTCGCTCGCCGTTTCGATCAGCCGGATGGCGAGCGCGTTGGCGAGAAGATCGATATAAAGCGGATCGGAGGGCGTATCGGCTTCCAGATCCGCCTTGATCGCCCGGCAGATCGCCTCGATGCCGGTGTCACGCAGCTGAAATCGCGGCTGCAGCTCGATCTTGCCGGCATCCCGGCCTAGATCTTCCGCGACCTGTTCCAGCCGCGAGGGATCGAGACTTACGCGCAGGATCCGGCAATCGGCATCATCCTCCCAGGACCCGTCGAGACCGGCCGGGATAACGTCGATATCGCCCGGCTTTTGCACGCGGATCATCCGGCGGCCATCGCAACTGCAGTCGGCGTTGACAGGCGGGCCAAAGTGGATGCCCAGACGATGCATGTCACCGCCCGGTGCACGAGAGAGGCCGCGGGGAATATGCAGGAATTCGGCAGCGAGCCCACTCCACGCCCGTCCGGCGCTGGTCAACAGGATCTGCGGTGACGTCTGCAGGGATGGAGCTGTCATAATATGTCTTTGCTTTTGGCTTTTGGCTCTTAGCTTGGGGCCTGGATGCTACGTCTCAACCGCCGGCTTGCCAACCGGGTTTACCGTCGCAATCAGATGATCGCTTCGATGAGGAATGGACCGCGGCGCCTGAGCGCGCTTTCGAAAAGATCGGCGAATTGCTCGCAGCTATGTGCGCCCGCGGCATCGACGCCCATGCCCTTGGCGACCGAAACCCAATCCCAGGCCGGGTGATCGAGGTCCATCATCCGCCTTGCATTCTCGCCGATGCCGTTGACGCCGACATTGCGCATTTCGGCATGCAGCACGGCATAGGCGCGGTTGGCGAAGATGATCGTCACCACGTCGAGGTTTTCGCGGGCCTGCGTCCACAGGCCCTGCACCGTGTACATGCCGCTGCCATCCGCCTGCAGATTGATGACCTTGCGATCCGGGCAGGCGATCGCGGCACCCGTCGCAAGCGGGATGCCGCAGCCGATCGAGCCGCCCGTGTTCATCAGGTAATCGTGCGGCGCAGCCGCGGCCGTGAGCTCGAAGAAACGGCGGGCCGAAGTGATAGCCTCTTCGCAGACGATGGCATTATCAGGGAGCCTTTCCGCCACCATCACGGCGACTGCATCTTCGGTCAGATGTCCGAACGGGACGATATAATCGGAATCGGTGATTGTCCGCCGCTGTGGTTGCGATGGTTTGACGCCGAGTTCGTCCCGCAGCGCCTCCAGCGCGCCTTTCAAATCCTCTCCATGTTTCGCCAATGTGAGGACCTTGCAGCCGTTGCGCACCAATCGTCCCGGCTTGCCCGGATAGGCAAAGAAGGCGACGGGTTCGGGAGCGCCGACGAGCACCAGAACATCGATATCGGCAAGCAGTTGCAGGGCGTCGTCGATCGGGTAGGGGATGCGGGTCGGGGTGACACGGCCGCCGCCGCGCTCCATCCTAGCCAACAGCACTTCACTGAAGAGACGTACATCCTTGGCCGCGGCAATCGCGCCTGATATCTCCAGACAGTCGGCGCGGGCAGCCGCCCCGCTGACGAGAATAGCGGCCTCGCCCGGCGTGTTACGAATGGCGTTGGCAACCTCGCGCACGGTATCCATACTGACGGCTGATGGCGCTGGAGGAGACACCTTAAGCGGTTGCGCGGAAGCGACTTCGCCCCAGGCGGCATCTGCCGGCAGGATGAGCGTTGCCACACCAGGAGGTGACAATGAGGCACGGAAGGCAGCCTCCGTCGCGTCTGCCACATCCTCGGGACTGCTGATGCGACGCACCCAGTTGGACATCGGCGCAGCAAGGCTTTCGATATCCGATGTCAGCGGCGCATCGAGGGCAAGATGATAGGAGGCGTGGTCGCCGACGATGTTGATGACGGGAACTCTTGCCCGGCGGGCATTGTGGAGATTGGCAAGGCCGTTCGCCAGCCCCGGTCCGGTGTGGAGCAAGGTCGCCGCCGGTCGGTCGGTCATGCGCGCATAGCCGTCCGCCGCTCCGGTGACGACGCCCTCGGAGAGACCGAGAATGCAGCGCATGTCGGACTTGCGGTCGAGTGCCGCCACGAAATGCATTTCCGACGTGCCGGGATTGGCAAAGCACACCCTGACATCGTTTGCCAGGAGCGTGTCACACAGGCTGTCTGCACCATTCATGGCCGTTTCCTCCCGTATCATAGCCTCGCACGGGAAGAATATAGGCACAACCTTGAATAATGCATCCGGCCGGCGCGAGCTTTCGTGACAGTGCCGCAAGCCGCATCTATAATCATTGCGGTCGCAGCCTCGGCAGCCATTGGGGAGTTGGCGATGAGCATGCAGTTCAGGAACGAGTTGCATGAGGATTTCGGCAGCTGGCCGATCGCCTATATTCCCTATGGCGGGGCGGATTTCGGCGAGATCCGGGCCGTGGCGGAAGCCGTCGGCGATGGCGATCATGCCGCCTTTTACGAAGCGTGGGTTTCGGCCGGCGACCGGCTGAAAGGCGAAGCGGAGGCCGCGCTTTCCGGGGGCCATAAGGTCAGCGCGCGCGAGCTTTATCTGCGGGCAAGCGTCTTCTACGCGGCGTCCTATCATCCGCTCTACGGAGCGCCTGTCGACCCGCGTCTGCTTTCCGGCTTCCGCAAGCAGACGTATGCGCTGGAGACGGGGCTTGCGCTCTCGGCGCCGACGATCGAGCCGCTTGCCATTCCGCTCGGCGAAACGCCGATGCCTGGATATTTCATTCCGGCGCATGGTCTCGAGCATGAGGTGCGGCCGCTCGTCATCTTTAACAACGGCTATGACTGCACCATCACCGACACCTATTTCGCCTGCGCCGTCGCAGCCTCGCGGCGCGGCTACCACAGCCTGCTCTTCGACGGCCCCGGCCAGGGCGCCATGCTCTACGAGCACGGCATCCCGCTGCGGCCGGACTGGGATGTGGTCATCCGTGCGGTGGTGGATTTTGCGGTGAACTATCCGCTCGTCGATCCTGATCGTATCGCCCTCAGCGGCTGGAGCCTCGGCGGGTTTCTGGCTCCGCGCGGGGCGGCGGGCGAGCCGCGCATTGCGGCGCTGATCGCCGATCCCGGCACCTGGAGCATTGCCGACGGTTTTCGCAAGATCATCGTCCAAAAGTTCGGCGTGCCTGCGGAAGCGGCGGCCGATCTCGGCGCTCTCGACCAGACACTGCTCGATACGATGGATGCCTTCATCCGCAACAATCCGGTGCTGAGCTGGAAGGTGGTGCAACGAGGCTTCTGGGTGCATGGGGTGGATAACCTCAGGGCCTATCTCGCCTCGGCCGAGCTTTTCACCATGCGGGGACATGCGGAGCGCATCCAGTGCCCGACTTTGATCACCCAGGCGGAGAATGACGGGCTTGCCGCCGATGCCGGCTTTTTCTTCGATACGCTGCGCTGCTCCAAGACCTTGCTGCGGTTCACCGCCGAAGAAGGCGCGGATGGCCATTGCGAGATGAAGAACCGGTCACTGCTCAACAGGCGGGTTCTGGACTGGCTCGACGAGCAATTCGGGCCGGGCACCAGCTAGATGGTCCAGAAGGCTGCGGGCATGGACGGGCAATTCCGCCCTTTGCGCCGTGCAGACTACCAGCTGCCGTGTCGCCCAATCATCCGACAGGCCGAGAATGGCAATCCCGGATGATCTTTTCTGGCGGCGGCCCGCCGTCTCCGGGACGATCCCGATCCCGGCGCCTGCACCAGCCAGCCGGCAGATAGCCTCGAAATCACGCAGCCGCACCCGGGTCTTCAGCCTGATGCCGATGCGGCCTGCCTGCGCATCGATATGGTCCTGCAGGGCACCGGCGGCGAGGCCGATGAAATGTTCATCGACGAGATCGGCGAAGCGGATACTGCTCTCCAGGGCAAGAGGATGGCTGTTGCCGACAACGACGACGAGGCGATCGATCGCGAAAGGTCGCGCCGTCAGGCCGGCCATATCAGTCGCGGCAGAGAGGATGCCGATCTCGGCATGGCCAGCCGCGATGCTTCTGGCAATCTCGACGCTCTGTCGCTCCTTCAGTTGCAGATCCACCTGCGGGTTGGCGGCCATCCAGGGTGCGAGCCGTTCAGGCAGATGTTCCGATATGGCTGCCGTGTTGGCGAGAATGCTGATCGTCGAGCGCAACCCGCGTGCATATTCGCCGAGTTCACCACGCATCTGCCTGATCTGTCCGAGGATCACGCGGGCATGGTGGGCCAGCGCTTCGCCGGCCTCCGTCGGGGAGACGCCACGCCGGCCGCGCTCCAGCAGGGTGACTTCGCCAAGCGCCTCCATGTCGCGCAGGCGCTCGCTCGCAGCCGCCAGCGACAGCCCCACGTCCGCCGCCCCATGGGTGATACTGCCGGCATCGACGACGGCCAGAAACAGGCGAAGGTCGGTAAGATCGAAACGCATCTTGCAAGGATAGGCCAATTTCAGCCTTCGGACCAGCCGAAGGCCGGCCGAGGGACTTCCGCATTGTGCCGGTATCGGAAGCTGCTAGCGATGCGGCATGTCCGATCTTTCCATCAGCTTCATCCTCGCCGTCACGGCCACCTTCTTCATCGCCGGCATCGTCAAGGGTGTCACCGGCATGGGACTTCCAACGGTCGCCATGGGGGTGTTGGGTGTTTTGACCTCGCCGCTGACGGCCGCGAGCCTGCTCATCGCGCCGTCGTCAGTTACCAATATCTGGCAGCTTTTCGCAGGGCCGGCCTTCCTTCCGCTCCTGCGCCGGTTCTGGCTCATGACGGCGGCCATCTTTTTGGGAACGATGCTCGGTTCGGCGTGGCTGACAAGCGGCGATACCAGCCTCACGACCAGAGGACTTGGCGTGGTATTGGTGCTCTATGTGACCTATGCGCTGTTTGCCTGCGAGCTCCGCGTGCCCAAGGCAATGGAGCCATGGCTTTCGCCCATCATCGGTGCGGTGACTGGACTGGTGACGGGCAGCACAGGCGTCTTCGTCATTCCGGCCGTGCCTTATCTGCAGGCGCTGGGGCTTGCGAAGGACGATCTGGTGCAGGCGCTGGGCCTTTCCTTCACCATTTCCACAATTGCGCTTGCGTCATCGCTTGGGCTGCGCGGCGCCTTCAACACGGGTGATCTGGCGCTCTCCTGTCTCGCCATCCTTCCGGCGCTTGCGGGCATGGGGGTGGGGCAGATGCTGCGCCGGCGGATTGCGCCTGAAACTTTCCGCCGCTGGTTTCTCATCTGCCTGCTGCTGCTCGGCGCGGGGATGTGTCTGGGACCACATTGAAACCGCCCATCAGCCGTGCCCTTCATCGATTGCGGCAATCGCTTCGATTTCGATCATGGCCTTGGGATCATAGAGCGCCTTGATCTCCGCGATCGTGTCGGCGGGGTAGGGCTCGGAGAAATATGTGCGGCGCAGTTCGACCACATCAGGGAAATGGCCCATATCGGTGACGAAGATTGTCACCTTGATGACGTCTTTCAGGCTTGAGCCGCCGGCCTCCAAAGCGCGGCGCAGATTGGCGAAAGCCTGTTCGCCCTGGGCGCGGAAACCGCCATCGACGATCCGACCACCGTCATCGGCGCCGGCCTGGCCGGAAATGAACAGGAGATTGCCGAACCTGATTCCCTGCGACAGCAGGAATGGTGCGTAATTATCCGGCTCGGTGACGATACGTTCCAGCATTGATTCACTCCTTGTGAGGGCCGATGATCGAGATGGATTCATCTTCCTGACCTCAGCCACCTGAAGAGAATGGGGCTGTTTCCTTGCCTCGACAAACTCCAAATCGTCAGTTATCGAGTGAATCTAATTCATCCATGGTGATCATGCGCAGACTTCCGCCGCTCTCCGCGCCTTCGAGGCAGCCGCCCGCCTCATGAGCTTCAAGCGGGCCGCGGCGGAACTCAGTGTCACGCCCACAGCCATCAGCCACCAGATCAGGTCTCTGGAGGAGCATACGGGTCTCGTCCTGTTCGGTCGGCAGGTGCGCAAGGTGGTGCTGACCGAGGCGGGTGCGCAGCTGTACCCTGTTCTGCGGGACGGGTTCGACGCCTTCGAGGCGACGCTCGATCGCCTGGTCCAAATCCGCAAACGCGCCAGGGTGACGATTTCAGCCACAAACGCGTTCACCGCCAAATGGCTAGTCCCGCGGGTGGCACGTTTCCATGCCTTGCATCCGGACATCGACCTTCAGCTGCATGCTTCGGACGAAGCGGTCGGGCTTGCGGACAATGGCGTCGATATTGCCATCCGGTACGGTCGGGGGCCCTATCCCGGCCTGAGCGCTGAGGTGATGTTCGCCGACGACTTCGCGCCCGTGGCCAACCCGCTGTTCGGTGCACTGAGCATCGAGGATCTGAGTAGAGTGCCGCTGATCCATTTTCAGTGGCGGCGAAATCACCCGCTCAACCCCACCTGGGAGCGCTGGTACTCGGCGGCCGGTATTGTCCGGTCGCAGCCTCAGGGACAACTGTATTTTTCTGACGAAAGCCATGCCGTTCAGGCTGCTGTTGCCGGACAGGGGATAGCGTTGTTGAGCTTGGCCCTTGTGCGCGACGAGTTGCAAGCCGGGCACCTCGTCCAGCCGTTTGGCCCGACCGTTCCCGGCCATACCTACCATATGGTCATGAATATCGATCCGCCGCCTGGCGCCAGCGTCCCCGCCGCGGCCGAATGGCTGCGTGCGGAGATTGCGCGCGGTTGATCATTCGGCGTTTCCGCGTGCAGCACCCGCCGCCTTGTTTTAGCCCCGCTCGCCCATCACTAAGCAGATCCCACGCGATGGGCGATTCCTTTCCGTTCAACAAGGGTTTGAAAATGATCAAGAAAATGACGATCGCGGCGACCGCGATGCTGCTTTCGGCTCACTATGCCGGCGCCTCCAGCGATGCCGCGTGGAATGCGCTCTTCGCAAAGGTGAACGGCACCTGCATCGGCCAGTCGGGCATGGATACGCCCGAGGCGACCGCTCCTGTTGTCTTCGACGATGCGACGGGCAAGGTCGCCGTGCTGTTGCGCGGCTCGATGGGCAAGGGCAAGAGCAAGGTCAAAAACGTCAACCTGATCTGCCTCTACGACAAGAAGACCGGCAAGGCCTCGATCGAGGAATATCGCTGGCTCGGCCGGTAATGCCTTGCGGCCATCATGCGCGCGCATGATGGCCCGCTGCCTGCAAAAATATGCCGGTCCTGTCGTTGCCCGGCACCAGCCGAATGGCGATTGCGCCCGCCAGCAGGACAAGCAGCACGCCGGCGGTCATCAGGCTCGTCAGAAAACGCCGATAAGCCTTGCGGCTTCGGGTATGGGCAATGATTTCGCGTTCACGCGCCAGATACGTTACGCCGCTGCGGCCGAACATGAGTTTCCTCCTTGGCATTGTCGACAGGGTTGCGGGAGCGAGTCTGACGAAAAGCCCATAGGAAATCGATATTGCTGCGGGGCGGGGAATATAGGAATTGCATCAAGGCCGGCGGGCCAGTGACAGCCCGGATGTCTTTATGGGAAGCCTATGCCGGCGCCCTTCCGTCCCAATCGAAAACATATGCCCGAATGAGTAGCTTTGCCTGGCGMGGATGATCCTTCGTCCGCTCCGACAACGCGAAAGGAAAAGGCGATGTATGGTCGTTGGTGGGCTTATTACATGCAGGCGCGCTTGCGCCATGTGGATCCGTCTCAGCCGTCCTGGAACGCGCAGCGCAGGACCGAGGTGACGTTCGATCATACGGACGATCTCTGGATATTTCTCAGGCTCGCTCTGGTTCTCGCCGTCTTCTTTGCCGGCCTTGCCTGCATCCTCTGGGTCGCGAGCTGACGGGACTGTGAAGCCAATCGAGCTGGATGAGACATCGAGGGGGCGTACCGTTTCGCGAGCGGGACGCCGAGCATTTCCCGGTCGTCGCCCCCTCGAAAAATGGGCCTTTGTGTTTGATATTTAAGACAAGATTTAACAAGCGATTTCAGGGCGGCTCATTTCCGACAAAAATCAGGAAGCTTGCGACGGAGCCACACCTGCCTGGAAAGCATCTAATCGGGCGGCGAGATGCTCGGCTACGAAATCCACAAAGGCCCGAACCTTCGGCGATAATTGGCGATTTGACGGCCAGACGAGCGACAATGAACCAAACGCGACCATGTATGAGGTCAGGGCGGGAACGAGCAATCCGCCGCGGATATGGGCTGCCGCTACATAGACCGGCAGGTGGGCGATTCCCAAACCATCCAGCGCGGCCCGCAAGCCGGCATCCGTATTGTTGAACGTCAGACTCCTCGGCAAGATCAGTTTTTCGTTCGGAGGAGCAAAAGCCCAGGGCGCCAGGCGGCCGCTGGTTGGATATTTGAAATGGACGCAGGCATGCCCGGCAAGGTCGGCCGGCGCGGTTGGCAGCGTATGGCGATCGAAATAGCCGGGACTTCCGCAAACCACAAAATGCTGCTCGCCGAGACGGCGGGCGATCAGACCGGTATCGGCGAGTTCTCCGCTACGAATGGCAACATCCACCCCTTCCGCCACCAGATCGGCGACGCGATCCTCAAAGTCGATATCCAGCTCGATCTCGGGAAATCGTTCCACAAAGGCCGGCAGGATCGGCATCAGGAGGTGATGACCGACGATATGCGCGACGCTGATGCGCAGGCGTCCCCTGGGGCGCTTCCGGCTTTCTATAATGCTTGTCTCTGCATCTTGGAGGTCGTCGATGATGCGCTTGCAGCGTTCGTAAAAGGCTGAACCTTCCTCGGTCAGGCTGATATTGCGCGTCGTTCTGTTGAACAACCGAACGCCAAGCCGTGCTTCGAGGCGAGCGATGGCCTTGCCGATAGCCGATGGAGAAACACCGGCGACGCGGGCGGCCGCGACATAGCTGTGTCGCTCGGCGGCGTGAACGAAGGCGGTAAGACTGCTGAAACTATCCATGATCGCGCCATAAAGGACATTTTGTCCTTTATGTAAGTCCATTTTCCCGAATTGATCAACATTCAAGACAAGATATCGTTTTCTCCACAGGAAGCCCAATTCTGTTTGCTTCCCTTCAGGCGGAGAAAAAGATGAAGTCGATACATAGGAAACGTCAGTGGGCGGGAGCCAATTCATCACTTGCGGTGCTACTGGCCGGAAATTTCGTCACCATCCTTGATCTTTTCATCGTCAACGTGGCGTTGCCGAATATTCAACGGGACTTGCACGCCTCGAATGCCGAGTTGCAGATGATCATGGTCGCTTACAGCGTATCTTACGGCGCCATGCTGCTCAACGGCGCGCGGCTGGGCGACCTCTATGGCCGGCGGCGTATGTTTCTCTCCGGCATGGCAATCTTTGCACTGGCGTCCCTGCTGTGTGGCGTCGCCTTGTCGCCCTGGAGCCTTATTGCCTCACGAGCACTGCAAGGCATCGGCGCAGCCCTGCTGATGCCGCAGGTCTATGCGTCGCTGCGATTATTGTTCGATGGTGACGAGCGTCGGCGGGCCTTTGCCGTGATGGGCGCTGTGCAAGGCGTCGCAGGTGCGGCCTCGCAACTGCTCGGCGGCGGTTTGATGGCACTCGACATTGGCAACCTCGACTGGCGCCTGATCTTCTTTGTCAACCTTCCCATCGCCGCCTACGCCCTCATTGCCGGGAAATGGTTCATTGTTGAAACCAGAGACGCTGCATCGGCAAGGCTCGACCTCATGGGAGCACTACTCGGCGCCTCCGCACTCACGGCAATCCTCCTGCCAGCAATGGTGGGGCAGGAACAACATTGGCCATGGTGGGCGATCATCKGCCTATTGTCGTCTGTGCCTTTGTTCGTCGCCTTCATCACCTATGAAAGCCGCTTGATGCGATGCGGCGGCGTCCCGATCATTGATCCCTCGATTTTCAAGAACGACGGTGTCGCCATCGGCATGTCGGCGTCGTTTCTGTTTTTCTCGGCGATCAGTTCGTTCTCGCTGTCGCTGACGATCTTTTTGCAGGTCGGCCTTGGCCAGACCCCTCTACAGGCGGCCATGCTGTTTTTGCCTTCCACAGTCGCATTCTTCGCCGGCTCCCTGGTTTCGGCCTCTTTAGCGAAACAGTTGCGGCATCAGGCGCCAACACTTGGCATGGGCATCTTCGGCTTCGGCTTGCTGATCGCGGTTATCGACGGCTTTGTCGGGGGACAGAGATGGGCGTTGACTATCTCGGTGATTCTCCAGGGATTCGGTCAGGGAATTATCATTCCGCTTCTGCTCAACATGGTTCTGAGTACCGTAGCAAATTCCGAAGCCGGGATGGCGTCAGGCGTCTTCAGTACGACACAAACGGCAGGTTCGGCTTTCGGCGTGACGATCGTCGGCGTGATCCTGTTCGGCATTAGCGACGGAAGCGGCGGCGGTGTCTATGGGACTGCATTCGCGGTCGCGACACTCTATAATCTGGTCGCCGTTACTCTAGGTCTGTTTCTCTTTCGCGCATTGCAAAGGGGCAACAACGGGTCACGCGCATAGGGCGGGGCCTGCATCCGCTGTATTGAGGCGGCTCTCCGCCGTCACAGGCTGACGGCGGCTTCCACTGGATACCATCAGGCGCTTGGGCTTCAGGTGCGCCCTGCATTCATCTGCCGGCGCGGCCCGAAATAGGGCTGGCGCTCCGTCTCGGTCGCTCGTAGCGAATGGCGCAGCCGCAGCAGGTCCTTGCGGGCGACGAGGCCGCGCAATTGCCCATTTTCCGCGTCGACGATCGGAATGCGGCCGGCATCCGTCGCCAGCATCAGATCGGCGACATAACCGACCGTATCGTCAGGATGGGCTAATGGTAGCGAGCTGTCGGAGACGAGATCGCCGAGCGTCTGGTCGGCAAGCGTACCATCCTGCTGCCAGCGCAGCGCGTCGCCGCGCGAGACCAGCCCCTTCACGATGCCTTTGCCGTCGACGACGGGATAGACGCGGTGGGTCTTCGGCGTCGCGACGAAGAAGCTGGTCGCTTCACCGACCGTCATCTCGGCCGGGAAAGTATCGACTTCCTTGATCATGATGTCGCGGGCGCGAGAAAACTCGAAGGGGTCGATGCCGTATTCGCGGGTGATGTGCTGGCCGCGGCGGGCGATCTTTTCCGTCAGGATGGAGCGGCGCAGCAGCAGCACCGTGACCGCATAAGCGGAGACGGTCGCCGCCAGCAGCGGCAACAGCGCCGAAACGTCGCCTGTCAGTTCCAGGGCGAAGAAGGTGCCCGTCAGCGGCGCGCGCATCGTGCCACCCATCATGGCGGCCATGCCAAGCAGAGCCCAGAAGCCGGGATCGCCGGGAAGGAAAATGCCGACCAGCCAGCCAAGCGCGCCGCCGAAGATCAAAAGCGGCGCAAGCACGCCGCCCGAGGTGCCCGAGGACAGGGCAATCAGCCAGATCGCCGCCTTGACCAGCAGGATCGTCAGCACGGCGGCCGGCAGGATTGAGCTGTTCAGCAGGCCGTCGATGATATCGTAGCCAACGCCGAGCGCGCGCGGCTCGATCAGGCCGCCGAGGCCGATGAAGAGACCGCCGAGAGCCGGGCACCACATCCAGTGGATCGGCAGGGCCTCGAAGAGATCCTCGATCTTATAGAGCAGCGTCGTGAGGATACCGGATTGCAGGCCGGCGATGATGCCGACAGCGGCGCAGAGCAGGATGCCCCACCAGGGCAGGTCCATATTGAATTGCTTCGGGAACAGCGGGCCGGCCTGAAACAGGAAGGGACGCCAGCAGACCGACACGCAGGCGGCGACAGCAACCGGGATAAAGCTTCGCGGCTTCCATTCGAACAGCAGCAGTTCGACGGCAAGCATGATGGCGGCGATCGGCGAGCCGAAGATCGCGGTCATGCCGGCGGCCGCACCTGCGACCAGCAGCGTCTTGCGCTCGGCCGAACTCAGATGGAAACACTGGGCAAAGAGCGAGCCGATCGCGCCGCCCGTCATGATGATCGGGCCTTCGGCGCCGAAGGGACCGCCGGTGCCGATCGAGATCGCCGATGAGAGCGGCTTGAGGATCGCCACCTTCGGCGACATGCGGCTGCCGCCGATCAGGATCGCCTCGATCGCTTCGGGAATGCCGTGGCCGCGGATCTTTTCGGAGCCGAAGCGGGCCATCAGGCCGATGACGATGCCGCCGATAACCGGGACCAGCACCATCCAGACGGAGCGCGGCGCCTGAGCCATCGAGACGGYAGCAATGCTGAAGCGGTGAAACCAGACGAGGTTCGTCACCAGCGAGATGAGGCTGACCAGAACCCAGGCGGCAAATGCGCCGCCCGTGCCGACGATCAGCGCCATGCCGACGAGGGCGAGAACGCGCTTGTCCGTGGTGAAATCCCCGGCCTCGCGCCGGGAGAGGCCACCCATGAAGTCATGGGGGCGATGTGCGTTTTTTTGGGGAGGCATTGCAGGTCCTGTTGACGGCTTCGTTCTTGACGCAAATATATCGTAGTACGATATAAATCAACAGCCAAAACCAGGAGCTGGAATCATGCCGAACAAAGACCGCGCTCTATCCGAAATCGAATATGAAGCGCTCGCCAACCTGAGATACAGGATCCGCAAATTTCGCCAGTTCAGCGGGAAGGCAGCCGAAAAACTCGGCTTGACGCGACAGCAGCATCAGGCGCTGCTGGCCATCAAGGGGTTGGGCATCGGGGGGCGCATGACCCTGTCCGATCTCTCGGACAAGCTTTTTCTGACGCCGGATAAAGCAGCCGAACTGGCGGCTTCGCTGCAGGAGGCCGGCCATGTCAGCATCGATGTCAGACAGAAGCGCCGGCCAGCCGTCCTGTTGACAGCACAGGCAGAAGAGCTATTGCACCGTCTGACGCCCGCCCATCTCTACGAGATCCGCGAGATGGCGCCGGAACTGATGCAGGCGCTGCGCATGCTTGGGGATCACCGGCAGATGGAAGTGGCCGCATGGATGCAATGAGCGGATGAAGCGCCCTGGGGGACGCATGGTGAACACGCCTGACAATGACCTGACGGATGCCGATTACGAGGCGCTGTCCAACCTGCGCTATACGCTGCGCCGCTTCATGGATTTCAGCGCTTCGGCCGCGCTGGAAGAGGGGCTGCCGGCACAGCAGCATCAGGCGCTGCTGGCGATCCGCGGCCATCGCAGCGTGGATGCGATGACGATCGGCCTGCTTGCCGAGCGCCTGCTGATTGCGCCGCATTCGGCAACCGAACTCGTCGGCCGGCTGGTTGCTGCCGGCTATGTCTCGCGCCGGACAGACCCGGCCGACAAGCGGCGGCAGACACTGGAGCTGACGGAAAAGGCTGATGATGCGCTGAAGCGGCTCACCGCCATTCATCTGACGGAAATCCGGGAGATGGCGCCGCAGCTTATCAACATGCTGCAGAGCCTGCAGAAAGGCGACAGCCCCAAGAACGATCCCTGGCCGAGCTGACAGGCAATCAGATCCGCCTGTTGGTGGCCTGCTTCAAGTGGTGGCGAATGCCGTGGCCGGCAAGCGGCTCGTCGGCGAAGCGGCCAATGACATGCAGATGGGCATGCTGGACGGTCTGTCCCGMAACCTCGCCGACATTCCAGCCGATATTGTAGCCGTGCGGTTCGGATCTATCTAGATGGGCGCGCGCATTCTCCAGAAGGTCGAAAGTGTCGAACCATTCCTCTGATGTCAGGTCGAAGGGCGTTGCGACATGCCGGAACGGTATGATGATACCGGAGCATTGCAGCACCTGATCGGTCGTTTCGAGGAAATAGCAGCTGTTGTTGGAAAAGAGCGGCGGGGCTTTTTCCGTACGGTTTGCGGCACAGAAGGGGCACATGGGCATCATTCCTGACCATATCAAGTCATTGCTACGGGCAGGCAATAGCGCGCGGTAGCGAAGGATATGTGACAGGCTGATATCAAGGGCCTGAGGGAAAGCCCGGACCGTTAACGCGGCCGTTTACGCCCAGTGTTTACCGTAACGTACTTCCGCGATCATGGAATTTGACAAAACATTCGCGTGCAGGTTTCATCTCAAGGAGAGAATTCGATGAAAGACGTCGACATTCAAAAGCAGGATGACCCGATCGTGCCCGTCAGCCGCCGCGATCTTCTGCTGGGCGGCACGTCGCTGGCTCTCACGGCTCTCGCCGTATCGGCCGCAACCGGACAGGCTGCCGCACAGACGCAGCAGGCGACGCCGGCACAGGGTGGCGCTTCGGGAAAGCCACCGAACATTCTCGTCATCTTCGGCGACGATATCGGCATTCCGCAGATCAGCGCATACACGATGGGCCTGATGGGTTACCGCACGCCGAATATCGACCGTATCGCCAGGGAAGGGGCGATCTTCACGGATTCCTATGGGCAGCAGAGCTGCACGGCGGGGCGTGCTTCCTTCATCCTCGGGCAGGAGCCATTCCGCACCGGCCTTCTCACGATCGGCATGCCGGGCGATCCGCACGGCATCCAGGACTGGATGCCGACGATCGCCGACGTGATGAAGACGAGGGGATATGCGACCGGCCAGTTCGGCAAGAACCATCTTGGCGACCAGGACCAGCACCTGCCCACCAAACACGGCTTCGACGAGTTCTTCGGCAATCTCTATCACCTGAATGCCGAGGAAGAGCCGGAAGGCTATTTCTACCCGAAGGACCCGGCCTTCCGCCGGCAGTTCGGCCCGCGCGGCGTGATCAAGTCTAGTGCCGATGGGAAGATCGAAGATACCGGCGCGCTCAACACGAAGCGGATGGAAACGGTCGACGAGGAATTTCTCGGCGCCGCCAAGGATTTCATCGATCGGCAGGCAAAAGCGGAGAAACCTTTCTTCGTCTGGTTCAACGCAACACGTATGCACATCTTCACCCATCTGAAGCCAGACTCTCTCGGCAAGACGGGCAAAGGCATTCATGCCGACGGTATGGTGGAGCATGACGGCCATGTCGGCCAGCTGCTCGATCAACTGGATCAGCTCGGGATCGCCGACAACACGATCGTTCTCTACACCACCGACAATGGGGCCGAGATTGCCCTGTGGCCGGATGGGGCGATGACACCTTTCCACGGCGAAAAGGGTACGACCTGGGAAGGCGGCTTCCGCATTCCGATGATGGTGCGCTGGCCGGGTGTCGTGAAGCCCGGAACCGAGGTCAACGATATCGTCACGCTGATGGACTGGATGCCGACCTTCGCGGCTGCCGCCGGCATGGACGATCTGAAGGAGCAGATGAAGGCCGGTTTCACGTCGGGCGCCAAAAACTTCAAGGTGCATCTCGACGGTTATAACCTGCTGCCGATGCTGAAGGGCGAAGTCAAAGCCGGACCGCGTGATTCCGTCTATTATTTCGACCAAGGCGGCAATCTCAACGCCATCAGGTGGAACGACTGGAAGCTCAGCTTTGCGATCAACAGCGAAGGCAATATCGCCACCGCGACGCGCGAGGTGCCGGCCTGGGCCAACATCGCCAACCTGCGCATGGATCCATATGAGCGCGGAATGAAGGAGGGTGGCGGCGCTGTCGACTTCCTTGCCCGCAATATGTGGCTGCTCGTGCCGGTGCAGGCGAAGATCAAGGACTTCTTCTCCGATTTCGATCAGTACCCCTATCAGGAGGGCAGTTCGCTGAATGCGAGCGGCATCAATTACAGCCTGCTGCGTCAGCAGGCGGCCCTGAAACGGCTGAACGATCTGGAGCGGCTGGCGCCGCAATAGTCCTCCCGAGACCGTCGCGGGAGTGCAGCCGGAGCTGCCGCGACGGAAGAGATCAAAACCGCAGCGATACAAATGCGTTCATCGCCGATGCTGGGGAGGCCTCGATGAGCTCGTTTTTGAAGATATTGTTCGTCCTCGTTCTGGCCGCCGTGTCGCTGGGGACAAGGCCGGCTTCGGCCGAGACCCCGGCGCCGGTGCAGAAGCCTGATCTTATCGACAAGCACGTGATCGATCTCGGCAAGATGAAAGAACGCCGCATCGTGCGCGTGCTCGTGCCCTACAGCAAGACGATCTATTTCGTCGACAAGGGCCGCCAGTATGGCACGGCGGTGCAGTTCGGGCTGGAGCTCGAAAAGGTCCTCAACAAGAACAGCAAGAAGCAGATCGACCGCGTCAACATCGTCTTCGTGCCGATGGCGCGCGACAGGCTGCTCGACGCGCTGAACGAGGGCTATGGCGATATCGTCATGGCCAACCTGACGATCACCGACGAGCGGCTGAAGCAGGTGGATTTCGCCGATCCGCTTTATGAAAATGCCGAGGAGGTGCTGGTCGCCGCTCCCAACAGCCCGGCGATCGCCAGCCTCGACGATCTCTCGGGCCAGCATATCGCGGTGCGCGCCTCCAGCAGCTATTACGAGCATCTTCTGGTCCGCAACAAGGAGTTGACCGCAGCAGGAAAACCCGAGATCGGCATCCATGTGATGGATGAAAGCCTCGAAGACGAGGACCTGATGGAGATGGTCAATGCCGAGCTTCTGCCGTTCACGGTCGTCGACGCCTACAAGGGGAATATCTGGTCGCATGTCTTTGCCGACATGAAGGTGCGCCAGGATATCGTGCTGTCCTCCGAGGGCAAGATCGCCTGGGCGATCCGCAAGAACAGCCCGGAGCTGAAGGCGGAACTGAACGCCTTCGTCGCGACGCACAAGGTCGGCACGACTTTCGGCAATATCCTGCGCAACACCTTTTACAAGCAGGACAAGATCATCAAGCGCGCCTATTCGCCCTCCGACGTCGCCCGCTTCCAGACGCTGGTGGAGATCTTCCGCAAATACGGCGGCAGCTATTCCTTCGACTATCTGATGCTGATGGCGCAGGGCTATCAGGAATCGCAGCTCGACCAGTCACGTCGCTCGCCGCGCGGCGCCGTCGGCATCATGCAGATGCTGCCTTCGACGGCGAAGGACAAGGTGATCGGCATCAGCGGCATCGACAAGGACCCTGATCGCAATGTCGAGGCGGGCGCCAAATATCTGCGCCACCTGATCGACACCTATATCGACGATGACGGTCTGGACGCCAAAGACCGGCAGCTTTTCGCCTTCGCCGCCTATAATGCCGGGCCTGGCAACCTGCACAAGTTTCGCGACAAGGCAAAGGCGATGGGCCTCGACCCCAATGTCTGGTTCGGCAATGTGGAGAATGYCGCCTCCGAGATCGTCGGGCGGGAAACCGTTCAATATGTCAGCAACATCTATAAATATTACGTGGCCTATTCGCTGCTCGTGGCGCGCATGGGGGAGCGGACAAATGCTGGCCAGCCTGTCCAGAAATAACCGTGCCGCCGGCTGTTGGAATCAGCAGCACGGTGGGTCTCTTCCTTAGGGTTTGCGCGTGAAGACGCCGAGATTGTAGAGCTGGACGCGCCTGTTATCGGCGGCCTCCGATTTCGAGCCCTCGATCGGGAAATATTCGCCGACCCCGACCGCATAGAGACGCCCGGCATCGACGGCGAAGGTGGTCGAGAGAATCTCCTTGATCGCCTCGGCCCGCTGCTGGCTGAGGTCGAGATTATGCTGGTCAGTGCCGGTCGAACTCGTATGGCCGACGACGAGGAACTTGTAGGCCCAGAGGTTCGGGTGGTGCAGTGCATCGGCGATCATACCGAGCGTGCGGTAGGATTCGGGCTCGATGGCAACGGAATCATTAGCAAAGGCGATCTCGACCACCATCTGGGGCAGGCGCGCGACCTTGCTCCAGTTCGGCAGGCCGGACATCTGTTTTCCGGACCCGTTCATGGCCTCCTGCCTGAGCAGTTCGACATCGACGATGGGCGCTGCCCCCTGCAGCTTGCCGAGCCCGTTGATAATGCGTTGTTCGGAGACCTGCTGTGCGAGCGCAAGCGCAGGGACGAGGAAGGCGGCGGCAAGGCCGGCGAGGGCGGTTTTTCTCATCGTCATGACCTTACCTCCAGCCCGCATCTGATATCGTCTGGCTGCATTGATTGCTGACCGTTTTTGTCTTGCCGGCGAGGCATGCAAGAATGTAGCCGTCGCCCTTCACGCCGTTGCAGCGCCGCGCCATGTCGGTGGCGCAGACCTTTTTATATGAGGACTGCGCCTGTTCGCGCTTCTGGATCGATGCCGCCACGCTCGCAAGTGTGGTTGTGCAGGTCGGCGATACCTTGGCGGAGTTCTGCGCGAGGCAATCGGCAATCCTGTTATTGCCGAGATTCATCCCCTTGCAGAACTTCCTGATATCGGCACCGCAATCTTTCGCGAGCACCGTGATCGCGTCGGCATAGCTGATGGTGTCGGCCTTTGCGGCACCCGTCCAGGCAATGGCGGCGATCGCCGCCGCACCAATCAGTTTCGGTCCTTTCCGCATGCGCAAGCCCTCCTGCTGCGGCCGCCGGAATGGCGTCCCCTCGAGGCTTATTGAATGCAGATCGGGYGAGTTCGGATAAGTACGTTACCGTAAATCAGACCCGTAAATTCGGGGTAGTTACACGCTGGCCCGCCGATAGAGTGCCAACGAGCCGGCAAGCGTCAGCAAAGCGCCGCCACAGATACGGTCGAGCCAGAGCGCGCCCGACTTCCGCAACAGCCGGACGGCCTGCGAGCCGAGCAATGCGTAGCCGAACATGACCATGAAATCGATGGCGGCAAAGACGAGGGCGAGCATGGCATATTGCTCGACCTGCGGACCGGCGGGATCGATGAATTGCGGCAGGAAGGCCGAGAAGAACAGGTAGCCCTTGGGGTTGGTGACGGCGACGAGAAAGCTCTTCAGGAAAATCGTCACCGGCGAAGCGGACGCATTGCCGCTTTCAGAGCGCAGCGAAACATCCAGCGTCCCCTTGGAGCGCAGCAGCATGACACCCAGGAAGGCGAGGTAGCAGACACCCACCCATTTAACGACGGTGAACCAGAATTCCGAGGCGGCGAGCAGGGCACCAAGACCCAGTGCGACTGCGCCGATCAGCACGAAGTCGGACATGACTGCGCCGATCATGCCCGATATCGCCCGGCGCACCCCGAATTTCGAGCCGTTCGTCAGGGCCAGAAGCACGGTCGGGCCGGGTGTAGCGATGCCGATGAATGCCACAAGCGCAAATGCAAGAACGGTCATCTCAGTCATATCGTCCTCCTCCGTGTCAGGAATCGAGTTATGGCATTCACCTGACATTTGCGGAAGGGCCTTCAATGAAAGCCAATATCCTGCTCCGGATCAAAGCACAGATCCATGTATCCTGACCATTTACGGCGCCGTTTACTGTAACTTACTTCCGGAGATTCGCCCCGTATGTTTCGCTTTGATCGCTCAGCAAGTCCTCAGTACCTTCGCTATCCTGGCCTTGCCAAAGATGCGTCGGCATCAATCGAGGCCCTGCCGGGTTTTTCATTTCGTTCCGGGGGAAACGCACATGACAATCCAGTTTGGGATCAGACGCCTGTTGCGAACGCCTATCTCGTTCGCTTTCCTGGCAATTGCTTCGATGGCCATTTCGGCCCCCTCTGAGGCCGGGGCCGCTTCCCTGACCGAAGAGGAAGCGCGTGAGATCGGCATCGAAGCCTATGTCTATTTTTATCCGTTGATATCGATGGATATCACGCGCAAGCAGCTGACCAACATGGAACCGAAGGAGGGAGCGATTGGCGGTCCGGCCAACCGCTTCGCCAATGTCCGCGCATTTCCGGCGGCGGACATGAAGGCCGTAGTCCGGCCGAATTTCGATACGCTCTATTCGAGCGGCTGGCTTGATCTCACGAAGGAGCCGGTGGTGGTTACCGCACCGGATACCGGCGGTCGCTATTACCTCCTGCCGATGCTGGACATGTGGACGGATGTGTTTGCCGCGCCGGGTTGGCGAACGACCGGAACGTCAGCCGGAAACTTCTTGATTGCCTCGCCCGGATGGAGGCCCGAGCTTCACGATACGTTCGGCGAATTCAAGCTGCCTGATGGGACTGAACGGATCGATGCTCCGACGCCCTATGTCTGGATCATCGGCCGCACCAAAACCGATGGCCCTGACGACTACGATGCCGTTCACAAGGTCCAGGACGGCTACAAGATCACYCCGCTGTCGCAGTGGGGCAAAGACGCCAAGCCGGCCGCGGTCAAGGTAGACCCTTCCGTCGACATGAAGACGCCGCCGAAGACGCAGGCCGATACGGCTTCGGCGGAAGACTATTTCGCTTACTCTGCCGAACTCCTGAAACTTCATCCGCCGCACAGCACCGATCAGCCGATCATTGCCCGCATGAAGCGGATCGGCATCGAGCCCGGCAAGAGCTTCGATCTTTCCAAGGCCGATCCTGTCGTCCAGAAAGCGCTGAAGACGGCGCCGCAGGATGCGCAAGCGCTCATGGGCTGGAAGCTGAAGACGTTGGCACGCGTGGTCAATGGCTGGTCGATGAATACGGACACGATGGGCGTTTATGGCAATTACTACCTGAAACGCGCGATCATAGCGCAACAGGGGCTTGGCGCCAATCTGCCTGAAGACGCCATCTATCCGCTGAATCTTGCGGATGAAACCGGCAACCCGCTGGACGGGCGAAGCAATTACACGATCCACTTCGAAAAGGAGAACATTCCACCAGTCAACGCTTTCTGGTCGGTCACCCTCTATGACAGTGACGGCTTCCAGGTCGCCAACCCGCTCAACCGTTTCGCGGTCAGCAGCTGGATGCCGTTCCAGTTCAACGCGGACGGCTCGCTCGACCTCTATTTCCAGACGGAAAGCCCCGGCAAGGACAAGGAATGGAACTGGCTGCCGGCGCCGAACGGCCCGTATAATCTGACGATGAGGCTCTATGCGCCGAAGGGTAGCGCGCTGATCGGCAAGTGGAACCCGCCACCGGTGACGCGTGCGGCTCCGGCGGCTCCGCTCGCTGCTCAGTGACAAGGCCAAATGCATCGGAGGCTTGGCGGTGCGACATTCATCGCCGGCGGGCTGCTTCTCGCCATCATCGGCTGGCGTGGCCTCAAGCTGCCCCGCGACCGAAAGACATGGGTCTACTTTCTGTTTCAAGCCTGCCTCAACAGCGTCTTGCCCTTTACGCTGATCGCCTGGGCCGAACGAACGACCGATGCCGGTCTTGCCGCAATCCTGAATTCCACGACGCCGATCTTTGCCTTTCTGATCACGGCGCTGATCACCCGGCATGAAGCGCTCACAGCCCGCAAGCTTTTCGGCGTGTCGGCGGGATTGATCGGAACTGCCCTGATCATCGGCGTCGGTGCGCTCGGCAGCATCGGACAGGCACTCTGGGCTCAGCTTGCGATCGTCACCGCCACGATCTGCTATGCGGGTGCCGCGGTCTTCGGGCGGAATTTCAGAGGGCTCGACCCAATGATGCCGGCTGCCGGCTCGCTGATATCAGGCGCGGTGATTCTCCTCCCGGTCAGCGTCATCGTCGATCATCCCTGGACGTTGCAGCCGAGCCTCCATTCGCTGCAGGCGCTCCTTGCGCTCTCCGTCTTCTCGACCGCGCTCGCCTTCGTGATCTATTTCCGTCTCGTGCAGACGCTCGGTTCGGTGGGTGCCACGGCCCAGGCCTATCTGAGGGTCCCGATCGGCGTTGCGATCGGTGTGATCTTCCTCGGCGAAACGCTGTCTTCCACGGCAGGCCTTGGTCTTGCCTGCGTCATGGCCGGTGTCATCGCGATGACGCTGCCCACACGAAGGCGGTTCCGTCAGGCTGCCTGATCCGCGCCTCCAGGACCACAAGATCTGCAACGGTTTATTCGACTGACATCGAAAATCACCTGTTGTCATCGTGCCGTCATTGATGATGAGGATACGGGTCGGCACAATGGGGGATATTGGCGTGGATGCGAAGGAAATKACTGAGGAGCAGACGGCTGTTCCATCGGCAGGCACGCCTGCGGAGGTCTTCGGCGCCTTCCTGAAGCTTGGCCTCACCTCGTTCGGCGGACCGATCGCGCATCTCGGMTATTTCCGCGACGAGCTCGTCACGCGGCGCAAATGGATCGACGAGAAGGGCTATGCCGATCTCGTCGCCCTCTGTCAGTTCCTTCCCGGTCCTGCATCGAGCCAGGTCGGCTTTGCCATGGGCCTGCTGCGCGGCGGGCCACTGGGGGCGCTTGCAGCGTGGAGCGCATTCACGCTCCCATCCGCGCTGATCCTGTTCATCTTCGCAACCGCCGCCACCGCGCTCGACAATCCTCTCGGGCAGGGTCTGCTGCACGGATTGAAGCTCGTTGCCGTCGCTGTCGTTGCACAAGCCGTCTGGGGCATGGCCCGATCGCTGACACCCGACAGGCCGCGCGCCGGCATCGCGCTGGCCGCCATTTTCATCGTGATATCAGCGGGGGCGCTCGGTCAGCTCGCAGCCATCGTCCTGGGTGCCGTTTCAGGGCTCGCCCTTTGTCGTGGGGCCGCGGTCGAGCAACGGACAGATTTTTCGTTCGGAATATCGAGATCTGCTGGCGTCACCTGTCTGCTGGCGTTCCTGCTCCTGMTGTTCGGTTTGCCGCTCATCGTTTCCATCATGGATTCGCAAGGGCTGCGCCTTTTCGATGCCTTCTATCGCTCGGGTGCTCTGGTGTTCGGTGGCGGACATGTCGTCCTGCCGCTGCTCGAGACGGAGGTGGTGCGGCCGGGCTGGGTTTCGGAAAACGCGTTTCTTGCCGGTTATGGTGTTGCGCAGGCGGTGCCCGGTCCGCTCTTCACGTTTTCCGCCTATCTCGGGGCGGTGACAGGTCCGTCTCCCAATGGTGTCACAGGCGCAGCCATCTCTCTGGTCGCCATCTTTCTGCCGGGCTTTCTGCTGCTGCTCGGCACCCTGCCTTTCTGGGACAGGCTCAGCACCTATCCGCTGGCGCAGGCGGCCATGCGTGGCGCAAACGCGGCTGTGGTCGGCGTCTTAGGTACGGCCCTCTACAATCCGGTATGGACAAGCGCGGTCCTCACATCGGCCGATTTTGCCCTTGCCCTGTCCGGCTTCCTGCTGCTGGTGGTCTGGAAGGCGCCGCCATGGATCGTCGTGGTGCTGATGGCAACGAGTGCGATCCTGCTGCAGCTTTCCGCCTGAACCGTATCGGGCCAGTCAATCCTTCTTCAGCAAGGCGGCTTCGATCGCCGCCCATGCCATCAGACCAAGCCTTGCATCCGCAATGTCGGTGCCGCCATGGGCACGAAGGCTGGAGCGAGGCGTCGTCTCGCCGGGGAGCAGCACGCGATGACCTGCCTCGGGGTCAACGATCAGTGACACAGGCCTGCCACTGTCTTCCCGCCGGTGGGCAAGCGCGCCGGCGAAGCTGTCCGATGGCCAGAGCGCATCGTCTCCGCCAGCCACGAGCACAAGGTTCGCGGCGGCTTTTTCGACGGGAATCCGCGCGCGCCGCAGGGTTTCCTCGTCCCTCGCCAGGCACTGTTCGAAGAAGGAGCGATAGGACACCAGCCCATCGCGATCAATCCGTTCCCAGGCGAGGTCGGCAGGAACGAAATCCAGCGGCTTTCCCTTCCAGGACCAGGATGAGCGTTCCGGCCAGGCAATGCCGTCCTTGCCGGGACCGATATTGCCCCAGACGACCGAGGTCGGGCTGATCGCAATAACGTCATCGACGCGCGGGTCCAGGGTGGCGACAAGCAGGGCCGCTTCGGCGCCTTTCGAGGTTCCGACGAAGACGATGCGCCGGCAGCCCCGCGCAATCAGGTAGTCCGTAGCGTCGGCGAAGGTCTCCAGCGGGATTTCGCAGATGCCGGGCGACTGACCGGGACCACCGAACCATTGCAGCGCCAGCGCCTGCGCGCCAGACTCGGCAAGCAGTCTGGCACGATCGATATCCACTCTGCCGCTGGAACCACTGAGCACGACGACGCCGGTCTCGCCTGCATCCGGCCGGGAGACGAACACCCCGTTGATCCAGCCTTCGAGCCGTTCGATTTTACAGCCGGCCATCGCGCCTGTTACCATACTGACATCCTGTTGAATTATGGAGTGGTTCTCGACTGGAACAGAGGGCGGAGCCTATCATGGTCGAGAAGCCGCAGGAACGCACCGGGGCATCGTTCGAGGATGCCGATGTCGTCAGCAATTATCCCTTCCGTCCGCCATATCCCGAGGCGGTTTACGACAAACTGCTGGGCATCGCGCCGAAACGCGCCTGCCTGCTGGATATAGGCTGTGGCCCCGGCAAGATTTCACGGCCGCTCTCACGGCATTTCGAAAAGGTCATTGCCGTCGATCCGTCGCGTCACATGATCGAGCTCGGCCAGAGCCTGGAGGAAGGGCGCGCGCGCAATCTTCACTGGATCGTCGGTTTCGCCGAGGATGTCGATATCCCCGATCGTCCCGATCTCATCGTTGCCGCCGCCAGCATTCACTGGATGGATCACAGGCGTCTTTTCGCGCGGCTGAAAACCTATGCTGCCGCCGATCACCGGGTGGCCGTCATATCGGGAGATGCGCCTTTCCAACCGGCCTGGGAGGCCGATTGGCAGTCTTTTCTCGGCAAATGGGTTCCGGCCATAACAGGCGAGGCGTTCGATCCCATTGGCAAGCGAGAGGGCTGGTCGGCGTACAAGGCGTTCCTCGACATCGACGGCTCCGAGCATTTCCACTCCGCTCCATTCGAGCAAAGTGTCGAAGACTTCATTCGCTGCCAGCATTCGCGCGATACGTTCGCGCCATCCCATCTGGGCGGCAGGATGAACAAGTTCGACCGAGAGCTCGGCGAGATGCTCGCTCCCTATGCTCGCGAGGGAAAACTGAGTTTCATCGTCAGGACGAAACTGGTCTGGGGCTCGATCAGGCAGGTCTAGGCCGCTGCCATGATGACGTGGGCCTGAATTTTGGCGGCAACCTCGCTGTCGCCATGCCGGGCGGCAATCGCGGATGCGGCATAGTCGGTCGCAACGTCCAGTTTTCCTGGAGCTCTGGCTTCGATTTCGCTGCGAAGGACGGTTCCCTGGCAATAGGCGAGGGCAGGAATCCGAGGCGAAAATGCGCGGCTTTGTTCGGCCTTCGTTTCGATCACCACATGGGAGAAACCCGMCTCTTCCAGCTCGGCGCAGATCAAGGCTTTGTCATGATAGCCGTGCGGCGTGCGGACCAGGAAGCGTGGCGGATCGTCCGGAAACATCGTCGCAAGGGCGGTCGTCACATCGTCGGCAAAAACATTCTCCTCGAGGCGGTCCCATACGTTGAACAGGAAACGTCCGCCGGGCTTCAGGACACGCTTTGCTTCGCGGTAGCCGGCTATGCGGTCCGGGAAGAACATCGCGCCGAATTGACATAAGACGAGATCGAAGGCGGCATTTTCAAACGGCAGTTTCAGAGCATCCGCCTGGCGCCATTCCAGGCGATCATCGAAGCCCTGTTGCGAAGCAGCGTAGTCGAGCATCGACTGGTTTAGATCGGTGACGATATAGCGTGCGTCCGAGGACAGTTTCGGCGCCAGTGCGCGGGTGACGACCCCGGTGCCTGCTGCGATTTCCAGAACTGCGCCGGGCGACAGGGATGCCGCTCTCTGAGCGAGATCCACGGCGAAGGGCGCGAAAATCAGCGGGACCATATAGCGGTCGTAGTTTTCCGGGATCGAGCCGGTGAACAGCTTGTCCGTTTCCAGCATTGTCATCACCCTCCGCCGCCCAATACGGCTTCAAGCACATCGGTTTCACTGCCGCTCACAGCCGCAAGCTGTCGTCCAGCCAGACCCGGAAGCCGCCGCGGAAGGCGTTTTCGTTGCTGCCACGCCGGCATTTGAGCGGCAGATCCTTCAGCTTTTCGACGTTGCCGCCCCCGATGACGATATAGTCGGGCAGCAGGGCGGCGGCCAGGCGATCGGCGACGTCGAAGACCGATTTTCGCCATCTGCCCTTGCCGCGACCTTCGAGGCCCCGTTCGCCGACATAGTCCTCGAATGTCGCCTTCTTATAGGGCATATGCGCGAGTTCGAGCGGCAAGCAGACGTTCTCGGCGATCATGGCCGAGCCGAGTCCGGTGCCGAGGCCAAGGAAGAGCATGCGGCCGGCCTCGTAGCTGCCGATCGCCTGCATCAGCGCGTCATTGACCACGCGCACGGGCTTGCCGAGAGCTTTTTCGAAATCGAAGCCCTTCCATCCCGGGCCGAGGTTGAACGGATCGGCCGCAGGGCGGTGGGCGACAACGGCGCCGGGATAGCCCATGGCGACGACGTCATAGTGCCAGTCGGCGGTCAGATCGGTAAGGGCTGCCACCATCTTCGCCGCCGTCATCTCGCGCCCCGATACGACCGAGCGCCTCTCGCTGCCGCTGCTGAGTTCCGCCTTCAGATGCGAGCCACCGATATCGACGGCGAGCACGATGCGGCCGTCCGGCGCAGCAACCTTGGGCTTGGCTCGCTCACGCGCCTGCTTTGCCTGCGATGCTTCCATTGTGTCAACCATGGCTGGCGCTCCTCTCCGGGCTGTACCCTCATTCCCTCCCGCGCCATTCTATCGGGCACAAGATCGTAGCCGGCTGTCAAGCCGGTATATTGCGGATCGCTTAATTTCATCTCAGGATGGCAAGGAAGATGCGCAAACATAGCGGAGGAACAGCACTTGGCCTATCCGACACTGCCACCCGGTTCCGTCGAGCCACCAGGCGCGCCGGGCATCGAGCCCCGATGGACGTCCAGCGACAAGAGTGCTGTTGGTACCGCCGTCAGTTCGGCGAGCTGCGTCTGGTTCACGGCAAGCCACGGCATCCTCAACGAGATCTACGCGCCGCGCCTCGACATGGCCTGTATGCGCGATTTCGGTTTCATCGTCACGGCGGAGGGCTATTTCTCCGAGGAGAAGCGCGATGCCGATCACAGCGTTCAGGCGATCGAGGACGGCGTTCCGGCTTTCCGTCTCGTCAATTCCGCCCGCGACGGACGATATCGCATCACCAAGACCATCTTTTCCGACCCGGAGCGTGAGGTGGTGCTGCAGGACATCCACTTCGAGGCATTGAGGGGCAACCTTTCCGACTACAGGCTGCATGCGCTTGCTGCCCCGCATCTCGTCAATGGCGGTGCCGAGAACAGTGGCTGGTCCGCCGATTTCAAGGGCAGGCAGATGCTCTTTGCCGAGGGATCCGGGCGGTCGCTCGCCATTGCCGCTTCGGTGCCTCTGCTTGCCCGGTCAGTGGGTTATGTCGGCATTTCCGATGGCTGGCAGACGCTGTCGCGCGGCAAGGGATTGAGAGAGGATTATTGCGTTGCTGCCTCCGGCAATGTCGCGCTATCAGGCACGCTTGATATGCAGGCGGGTAAGGGGCGGGCGCTGATCGCCATCGGCTTCGGCACGCAGCCGGAAGAGGCTGCTCTGCGCGCGCTGCTCAGCCTCGAACAGGGCGGCGAACCGGCGCTGAAACATTACTGCAGCGGATGGCGGGAGTGGCAGGCCGGGCTGCTTGCGCTCGACGAACCGCATGATCCAGATAAGCTGAACCGCTACCGCGTCAGTACCGGCGTGCTCGCCACCCACCGAGACGATGCCTCCGGTGCCATCATCGCCAGCCTGTCCATCCCCTGGGGTTTCAGTAAAGGCGATGACGACCTTGGCGGCTATCATCTGGTGTGGACGCGCGACCTGGTGGAAACGGCGGGCGGTCTGCTCGCGGCCGGGGCCACCGCGGATGCGCGCTCCGTTCTCGACTATCTCTCCGTCATCCAGGAGGCGGACGGCCATTGGGTGCAGAATGCCTGGCTGGACGGCAGGCCCTACTGGCATGGCATCCAGATGGACGAAACTGCCTTTCCGATCCTGCTCTACGACATGCTGCTGCGGGCAGGCGCGATTAATGCGTCAGAGGCCGGCCGCTATCTGCCGATGATCGAGGCGGCTGCGGGCTATCTCGTCAGAAACGGTCCCGCCACCCAGGAGGATCGCTGGGAGGAAGATGCCGGTTACTCGCCGTTCACGCTCGCCGTGGAGATCGCCGGGCTGCTTGCGGCGGCCGATGCACTGGAGGCGGCCGGGCGGCTCACGGCGTCGCACTATCTGCGCGAGGTGGCCGATGGCTGGAACGAGCGCATCGAGGAGTGGACTTACGCCACCGATACGGAACTGTCGCGTAGTCTCGGCGTCGAGGGCTATTACGTGCKCATCGCTTCGGCCACGGATGGCGCCTCGTCGCTGGGGCGTGACTTCATTCCGATCCGCAATCGCGACGATCTCGGCGAGGTGCTGGAGGCGGACCTGCTGATCAGCCCGGATGCTCTGGCGCTGGTGCGCTTCGGCCTCCGGGCCGCCGACGATCCGCGCATCCTCGGCACGGTGGCGGCAATCGATGCGCAATTGCGCCGCGACCTTCCCGCCGGTCCCTACTGGTATCGCTACAATGACGACGGCTACGGCGAGCGCATTGGCGGCGCGCCTTTTGCCGGAAGCGGTGTCGGCAGGCTCTGGCCACTGCTGACCGGCGAGCGCGCCCATTACGAACTCGCCGCCGGACGAGTGGACGAAGCGCGGCGGATGCTCGCTGCGCTGGAGGCTTCGGCAAGCGAGGGAGGGCTCTTGCCCGAGCAGATATGGGATAGCGAGGACGTGCCGGCACGCGAGCTTTTCCTCGGCCGACCCTCCGGCAGCGCCATGCCGCTCGTTTGGGCGCATGCCGAACACATCAAGCTGCTGCGGTCGCTGCGCGATGGCACGATTTTCGACATGCCGCCCCAGACCGTTGCCCGCTATGTCGCGGCAAAGCCGGCGCAGGCACCCTTTTCCTGGCGGCTGACGGCCCGGCGCGATCAAATGCCGGCGGGCCGGCGGCTCCGCATCGAACTGCCCGAGCCTGCGCTGGTGCGCTGGTCCACCGACGGCTGGGCAAGTGCCACCGACAGTCCATGCCGCGACACGGGCTTCGGCATCCATGTCTTCGATCTKGCGACGGAAACGCTCGGCCCCGGTGTCGTCGACTTCACGATCTTCTGGACGGATGCGCAGCGCTGGGAAGGCACGGATTTCAGGGTCGAGGTGGTTTGAAAGGCAGCGCGGCCTGCACTTAAGAAGCCTGCATAAAGGAAGCGGCCGTTTCCGGCCGCTCAAGAGACTTATTTCATTTTTTCTGTATTTCCGGAAGTATTGCCGGAAACTCGGGATCAGGCCTAAGCCAAACCCAGGGGATCAGGACTTGTAGATCAGCCAGCTCTTGGTGAATTCCTTTTGCATGCCGTCCTCATAGACGACGGTGCAGTTGCGGCCGGCATTCTTGGCGCTGTAAAGCGCGATATCGCTCCTGGAATAGAGCTCGCCGGCATCATCGGCATGTGAGGCCATGCAGATGCCGATGGAGACCGTGACCGGGCCGTAATTGACGCGGGTGCGGGAATTCTTGAAGGGGGTGGATTCCAGCGTGCGGCGGATGCGCTCGGCGATTGCAGTCACTTCGTCGAGCGTATTGCCGTCGATGATGAGGGCGAATTCCTCGCCGCCGGTGCGGGCGACGAAGACGTCGCGGCGGACATTGGTGCGGATGACGGAGGCAACCGTCGCCAGCACCTTGTCACCGACCGGGTGGCCATAGGTGTCGTTGATCTTCTTGAAATTGTCGATGTCTGCGAGAAGCAACGCCGTGACCGGGCGCAGCGCAGGATTGTTGAAGACGGCGGCCAGCCGGTCGTCGAAGGCGCGGCGGTTGGAAAGGCGCGTCAGCGAATCCGTGTTGGCGATGCGCTTGTATTCGTCGAGTTCCTTGCGGACCTGATCCATCTCCTGCGAGCGCTGGACCATGTCTTCTACGGTCTTTTCGCCGTGAGTGATCGTATCGCCGGTTGCCTGGGTGAGCAGGTCGATGGCGTTTTCGATGAGGTCGGCGCTGCTCGTGCTCTTGGAGCTGATGCGCTTGCAGGTCTCGTTGAGCAGCCGGTTATAGCTTTCGAGCGAGGTCTGCTCCTGGCGCAGCACGCGGAGCAGGCCTTCCAGTTCGCCGGCGATGCGGCTGTGCGCGTCGTCGAATATCTTGGCTGGCGCCGTGTGTGAGCAGTGCTGCGTGCCGAGCACGTCGAGTTCCGCCTGTGTCGCCTGGCTGCCGAGAGCGGCAAGGTCGCGGGTGAGCGCGGGATTGGAACCGATATAGGCCTCGTAGAAGAGTTCGTAATTGCGGGGAATTGGCGCAACGCCCATGGAGCGCATGGCATAGGTGATCTGACCCGCCACATCGGGAACCTGCACCTTGGGCGCGACGGCCGTATTCATTCCGGCAACTCCTCAGTTCTTAAGCAATCTTCTATTTGTTAGCTTAAATTTCTTGGGAAAAGATTAAAGCCACATATACCAAAGATTACATACGATAAGTTTGACAGGTCGCAATACAACGATCAGCCCTATGATTTTTCTCAAAGATTTGTAAGTTCGACAGTACCGAAGACACCTCCTATGCGCGAGTGTCTCAAAAAAGTTCAGTCGTTTTTCTATTTTCAGGGATTGTTTTCGTTTTGTTGACGGTCGGTGTCTGTTGTCTGATCTACTGGCGGGAAGCGCTAAGTGACAGATTCCATCTCAATAAACCGGATTTACGGGGACCGGAACGCGGCCCCCTGTTGAAGGCATGAGATCATGGAATCGTCTCGCCACACGTCGCCCGCCATTCTTGCGCTCGCCATCGTCGCCGGCATTGCTTTCCTTCTACAGCAAAGCGGCTTCTTCAACGGCATCTTCAGCACCGACATCCTCGCCAGCGTGGATGCGGAGGATATGCTGAGTGCGGCCGATTTCGCGGGCATGGAAAAGCCCGTAACTCAGGCCGTGACGGCGGCCAATATCGATGTCGCCGAGACGGCTTCCGTTCGATAGCCTGCCTGAAGTATCAGCCGAGGTTCAGCTCCTGGAAGAAGTCGTTGCCCTTGTCGTCGATGACGATGAAGGCCGGGAAGTCTTCGACCTCGATCTTCCAGACTGCTTCCATGCCAAGTTCCGGATATTCGAGAACATCGACCTTGCGGATGCAGTCCTGCGCCAGGCGGGCGGCCGGGCCGCCGATCGAGCCGAGATAGAAGCCCTGGTGCTTCTTGCAGGCTTCGCGCACGGCGCGCGAGCGATTGCCCTTGGCGAGCATGACCATCGAGCCGCCGAAAGACTGGAACTGGTCGACATAGCTGTCCATGCGACCGGCCGTCGTTGGGCCGAAGGAGCCGGAAGCGTAGCCGGCAGGGGTCTTGGCCGGGCCGGCATAATAGACCGGATGGTTCTTCATATAGTCGGGCATGCCTTCGCCCTTTTCCAGCCGCTCGCGGATCTTGGCATGCGCCAGGTCGCGGGCGACGATGATCGTGCCGGTCAGCGACAGCCGCGTCTTGACCGGATGCCTGGAGAGTTCGGCAAGTATATCGGCCATCGGACKGTTCAAGTCGATGCGAACGACGGATTCAGAGAGCTTGGCCTCGTCGATCTCGGGCATGTACTTGGAGGGATCGGTTTCCAGTTGCTCGACGAAGATGCCCTCGCGGGTGATCTTGCCCTTGGCCTGGCGGTCGGCGGAACAGGAAACACCAAGGCCGATCGGCAGCGAGGCACCGTGGCGGGGCAGGCGGATCACCCTGACGTCATGACAGAAATACTTGCCGCCGAACTGGGCGCCGACGCCGAGGCCCTGCGTCAGTTTGTGGATTTCCTTTTCCATCTCGATGTCGCGGAAGGCATGGCCGCTTTCGGAGCCTTCGGTCGGCAGCTCGTCGAGATAGCGGGTCGAGGCGAGCTTGACGGTCTTCAGGTTCATCTCGGCGGAGGTGCCGCCGATAACGATCGCCAGATGGTAGGGGGGACAGGCTGCCGTACCCAGCGTCAGGATCTTCTCCTTAAGGAAGTCCAGCATGCGGTCATGCGACAGCAGAGAGGGCGTGCCCTGGAACAGGAAGGTCTTGTTGGCAGAGCCGCCGCCCTTGGCGACGAAGAGGAAGTCGTAGCTGTCGGTGCCTTCCTCATAGATATCGATCTGCGCCGGCAGATTGTTCTTGGTGTTCTTTTCCTCGAACATCGTGATGGGGGCGAGCTGCGAGTAGCGCAGGTTCTTCTTTTCATAAGCGTCGAGCACGCCCTTCGAAAGAGCAGCCGTATCGCCGCCTTCCGTCCAGACGCGGCGGCCCTTCTTGCCCATGATGATCGCCGTGCCTGTATCCTGGCACATGGGCAGCACGCCGCCGGCGGCGATATTCGCGTTTTTCAGCAGGTCATAGGCGACGAAACGGTCGTTATCGGTCGCCTCGGGATCGTCGAGGATCGAAGTGAGCTGCTTCAGATGGCCGGGACGCAGCAGATGGTTGATATCGGCAAAGGCGGTTTCGGCGAGCAGACGGATACCTTCGGGATCGACTGACAGGATCTCCTGGCCCTTGAAGCTGTCGACCGAGACATGGTCGCTGCTGATCTTGCGGTAAGGGGTGGAATCGGCGCCGAGGGGGAAGAGATCGTCAGCCATCGAAGTGACCTTTCTAGTGGGATATTTTGGAAGCGGTCTAAATCTGGTGGATGGCAAAATCAATCGGGAAGGGGTGGTGGAGCGTTGGCAAAAATGCCGCGCCTTCCTCGCTCATTCCTGTACCCTCGTGCCGGCACAAGGGATGTCACAGCGATGAGGGATGATGGGGAACTGCCTTCGCCTCATCGAGACCGAGCCATGTGCGGCAATCCGCTACTGTCTCCACCTCAAACAAAAGAGGCCGGCAGAGCCGGCCTTTCCATCATCATTTGACCCATCAGCTCACATCGAGGTGGTCATCGTCTCCGGGCACACCATCGCGGCAATCCTTATCGAGGCAACATGCGGCTACCGGATCGATCAATGGGCTTGAGTCCACAGCATCGGCCCGAAAATCGGAATCGATTTTCGCAAAGTCTAATGCGTAGATTCAAAGAGTTAGAGCGTCCCTAGTGCGTCCGAACGGACGCACGGCACTCTAGAATGTTGCCGAGGTTTTCAATCCCAATACGACAACGTCGTCATTGTCGCTGGTGCCGCCGGGATGGCGGATATACTGGAGATTGGGACGGATGAGCAGCCCGGCATGCGGGCGATACGTGTAGTAGAGCTCGGCAGCGTATTCGGAACCACGCGGATCGTCGGACGTCGAGGCGCGACTGTTGACGTGCGTGGTGCCTATGGCGAAGCCGATGTCATCCTCCGGACGCGATTTGAAAAGCCCTGTGTAGACGACGCCCGCAGCGATCTGGCGATCGGTGGTCGATGTACGCTTGTCGGCCATGACAAGGTTGAGGAACAGGCTGAGATTGTCCGTCATCTGCTGCTGGAAACTCAGGTAGCCACCGTATCGTCCCCGATCCCGGCGTGCAGGCAGGCCCGTAATGGCAAAAGGATCGCCATTGACGTCGTCAGCGATGTCGTCGGCGTTGGAGGTGTCGTACCAGCCGCCGATCTTGTAGCTGCCGGGCAAGGTTCCGCCTCCGAACTTCGGCAACCAAGCCAGTTCCACGGGGATCAATGCGCCCGTGGAATGACTGAAGAACACCGGCAGAACCTGATCATCAACCCCTAGATATTTAGGGTTTACGTCATAGACGCCAACCTGGAAATATCCGAAGCCAGTCAGATTGAACTTCGCCCGCGTCGCCCACTGGCTGATCGGCCAGTTGTAGATGTAGTCTCCGACAAGATTTCCGAGATCCGAACCGCAAAACGTCAGGTTCTGAAAATCGCACGGGAACGAGGCAAAATCCTCGTTGACGGGCATTCGTCCAATCTTCCAGTCGATAAGACCGTTCGCAAACTGCTGCTGGTACCAGAAGTCGGTCAGTCGGATGGTCTGTCCGCGGCCGTAGACCTCCTGTACCTGCTGCAGGGTTCCGAGCTGCGCGTCGTCACTCAGGTTCCGGCCGGTGCGCTGGGTGAGCGTGACCTGGAATTTGGCGTCGGGGACCCCAAGCAGCCGGTCGAGATCGAAGGTCACTCCGGCCGAATACTGGTCGGCATATCTGCTCTTGCTATCGATGCCGCCGACCGGGTTGTAGGCGAACTCCCCGACATAACCGAATTGGAAATCGATGCCCCTGTCCCGAAGATTGGTCCGAGCCCCGTTCCAGTCGCCGAACAGCCACGGCTCCGGATCGCTGACGGGTGCTGCGGCTGGAGAAACAGGAGCAATCGCGTCTCCGGCTTCGACGACGCCAGTTCCGTCGAGCGCGATGAGCATGATGGCGGCCACGGCAAGCTTTGAGCACTGCACTCCGGTCATCCTCCGAACTGGAAGGTAGCCGCGCGATCAGGCCGCCGTCCTTCCAAAAGATTCTCCGATTCGTCAGAGTATGGTAGCCTATTCCAGCTCCGGTCGATTGCACAATAGTGTCGGTCAATCATCGCAACCCGCCACATTCGGTCGCCAGCCTAAAACAAAGGCCGGCAGAGCCGGCCCTTTCATCATCATTCAATCTGTCAGCTCACATGGGACTGATCATCGTCTCCGGCCGCACGATCGCGTCATACTCTTCCGACGTTACCAGCCCGCTCGCCAGCGCTTCTTCCTTCAGGGTCGTCCCGTTCTTATGCGCCGTCTTGGCGATCTTGGCGGCTGCGTCGTAGCCGATCTTGGGGGCGAGTGCGGTGACGAGCATCAGCGAGCGCTCGAGGCCGGCCTTGATGTTGTCTTCGCGGGCTTCGATGCCGACGACGCAATTGTCCGTGAAGGAGACGGCGGCGTCGGCGAGCAGCTGGACCGACTGCAGGAAGTTGTAGGCCATCATCGGATTATAGACATTGAGCTCGAAATGGCCCTGGCTGTCGGCGAAGGTCAGTGCCGCGTGGTTGCCGAAGACGTGGATGCAGACCTGCGTCAGCGCCTCGCACTGCGTCGGGTTCACCTTGCCGGGCATGATCGAGGAGCCGGGCTCGTTTTCCGGCAGTGCCAGTTCGCCAAGGCCGGCGCGCGGGCCGGACCCGAGCAGGCGTATGTCGTTGGCGATCTTGAAGAGGGCAGCGGCGGCGGCATTGATCGCGCCGTGGGCGAAGACCATCGAATCATGCGAGGCGAGTGCCTCGAACTTGTTCGGCGCGGTCACGAAGGGCATGTCGGTGATGACAGCGATCTCTTCGGCGACCTTCTCTGCAAAACCGACCGGCGCATTGAGCCCGGTGCCGACGGCCGTGCCGCCCTGGGCGAGCTCGCAAAGGCCGGGCAGGGTCATTTGGATACGCTTGATGGCGGAGCCGACCTGCGCGGCGTAACCAGAGAATTCCTGACCAAGGGTGAGTGGCGTCGCATCCTGCGTGTGGGTGCGGCCGATCTTGATGATGTGGCTGAACTCGGTGACCTTCATGTCGAGCGCCGCATGCAGATGCTTCAGCGAGGGCAGAAGATGATGGGCGATCTGTTCGGCGCAGGCGATGTGCATGGCCGTCGGGTAGGTATCGTTCGACGACTGGCTCATGTTGACGTGATCGTTCGGATGTACCGGCTTCTTGGAACCCATGACGCCGCCGAGCATTTCTATGGCGCGATTGGAGATCACCTCGTTGGCGTTCATGTTGGATTGCGTGCCGGAACCGGTCTGCCAGACGACCAGCGGGAAATGGTCATTCAGCTTGCCGTCGATCACTTCCTGGGCCGCATCCACGACAGACTTGCCAATGCCAGCATCCAGCTGGCCGAGCGCCATGTTGGCACGTGCTGCAGCCTGCTTGACGATTCCGAGCGCACGCACGATCGAGAGCGGCTGTTTTTCCCAGCCGATCTTGAAATTGCCGAGAGAACGTTGCGCCTGCGCGCCCCAATATCGGTCGCTGGCAACTTCGATCGGGCCAAATGTATCGGTTTCGGTGCGGGTGGAGCTCATGGCTTCGTGCCTTCCTGTCACATGCTGTTAAGGGCAGTCTTTGAGGATGAGGGACTTATAGGGTGGAAAGCTTTCCAAGAAAACCGGACGCAGTGCGAAATATTGAAACCGGTTGTCATGTTTACCGGCGTATTTCAGCGTGTTCTTTCGGTCACGCTGGGAAATTAATGCAAATAGCGTCACAAAGCACACTTTCTCGTAGCGGAAAATTCGGTAAAAAATTAACTAATAATTTCATAATTTTGTGTGAACTTCTGCACGGCGCTTGCGTTCGACCCCGTCACACAAAGTTGAGCCTGAAAGTGCTGGCGGCGCGGGCCGGTTTCTGATGAATGGGCCGCAGCTGCCGGGAATTCTGGAAGAATTGATCTGAGCCTTTTTACTTGACAACAGCATGGTACTGGGACTGGAAAACAAGATGAAGTTCGTTTTGAAAAGCGCGGTTTCCGCATTGGCACTTTCCTGCGTGATGGGCGCGGTTCCTGCGCATGCCTATACGCTGATGGACATGCTGCGCGGCGACCGGGCAAGAAGCGGCCAGAGCACGATCATCATGGACCCCTCGGCTCCGGTTCGCGGGAATCGTAACGGCCTTGGCGGCGATATCGATCCGGAAGCCGCACTGCCGAAGGTTTCCAGCCCGCGCTACTACACATACAAGACCGAAGCCTTGTTGCTCGTCGATACGACGAAGTTTGCCGATCCAGTCGTGACCGGCGCGGTCGCCGACGTGTCGGGCGCTGCCACGACCGATGGCGCTCCGCAGCGCCATTTCCTGACGGAAGCCAAGGTTCGCGCCAATACCGATGTCGCCAAGGCCCTGCAGGGCTATTACGGCGACGGCAAGAACCCGCTCGTCTGGGTTTCCAGCGAAGGTGTCAGCGAGCGCGGCAAGGCTGCGCTGACCGTACTTGCCGATGCGGCAAGCGTCGGCCTCGATCCGGCCGATTATGCCGTGTCCGAGCCGACGATCGATCCGGCCAATCCGGATCCCGATCTCCGCGACCGGGCGCTGACGCAGTTCGAACTGGCGCTTTCCTCCAAGGTTCTGGCCTATGTGCAGGATACGACGCGCGGCCGCGTCGACCCGAACAAGCTCTCCGGATACMATGATTTCCAGCGCAAGGTCGTCAAGCTCGATCCGGTGCTGAAGCTCTCCCGCCTGAGCCCCGACGTTGCGGCCTATCTTTCCAGCCGCAATCCAGACAGCACGCAGTTCCTCGCGTTGAAGGCCGAGCTTGCCAAGCTGCGCGCCGCCGACGGCGGGAACGAAGCGCCGATCACCATTTCGCTCACTTCCTTGCTGCGCCCGGGCGACAGCTCGACGGAAGTCGCCAACATCGTCAAGGCGATCCAGAAGCACGGTTCGGAAGAGCTGAAGACCGCGCATGCGGCCACCTTCTCGGCCTATACAGGCAGCAGCGACTATTCGCCCGAGATCGTGTCACTGGTCGAGGACTTCCAGAAAGAACATGGCCTGAAGCCCGATGGCGTGATCGGCCAGGCGACTGTGCGCACCATGACCGGCGGCGACACCAATGCGTCCAAGGTCKACAAGCTCGTTGTCGCGATGGAGCAGGCGCGCTGGCTGCCTGACGATCTCGGCCCGCGCTACGTGATGATCAACCAGCCGGCCTTCATGGCCTATTACTATAACGACTCCAAGCAGCAGCTTGCGATGCGCACCGTGGTCGGCGGCAAKAACAACCAGACCTATTTCTTCGACGACGAGATCGAGACCGTCGAGTTCAACCCGTTCTGGGGCGTGCCGCAGTCGATCATCATCAACGAGATGCTGCCGAAGCTGCGCTCCGACCCGAACTATCTGGACCAGATGGGCTATGAAGTCGAAGTCGGCGGTCGCGCCGTTCCGTCCTCCAGCGTCGACTGGTACGGCTCGACGCAGAATGTCTCGGTGCGCCAGCCGCCGAGCAGCGACAATGCTCTCGGCGAGTTGAAGATCCTGTTCCCGAACAGCCACGCCATCTATATGCACGACACGCCCTCGAAGAGCTTCTTCAAGCGTGACATGCGTGCACTGAGCCACGGCTGCGTCCGCCTTGCCGACCCGCGCGCCATGGCGGCTGCCGTTCTCGGCACGACGGTCGATGATGTTGCGAAACAGATCGCCACCGGCCAGAACCATGCTGTTAAGGTGCCGCAGAAGATCCCGGTCTACGTGTCCTATTTCACCGCATGGCCGAACAAGGACGKCGTGATCGAGTATTTCGACGATGTGTATGGTCGCGATGCTTTTGTGGACAAGGCGTTTGATGTGACGACGAAGTCACGTGGGGCGCAGATCTGACTCCAAGCGTTGGATGGGTAATTGGGCGGGCGGTCTTCGGGCCGCCCTTTTGTTTTGGGCGTCTGCGCACGAAAAATCTGAGGAGAGGGTGTACCGTGGGCCTCTCATCCGCCCCTTGGCTTGCAACGACATGAGACACTTTGATTGGGAGCGAGGCGTCGCGACAGCGTCCCTTCTACCCAGCGGGAGAAGGTGCCTGCGGGATGCTGACGGGAAAGCGCTGCGCTTCAACGAGCGGTCCCTTCTTGATCGAGATAATTCAGGTGAATGAGAGTGCAAACGGACGGATAGCTCCACTATCCATCGGATGATCGCTAACTTCGATATTCAACAGACTCGCATACCGCCCTATGGTGAGGCTTCAACATGCCGKGGTTGAGGGGATCAGATGAGATGGACTTTTTTGACGGGAGTGGCGCTTGCTGCGTCCCTCGCCGTGGCGTCAGCCAATGCAAGCGAAGACAGGCTCGATTCCGCGCTCGGCACAATGAAGGTAATAGGGGAACCACTGCTCCTGGAAGACGGCCGACACGCTGGTTGCCAGTACACATTCGTTGTTCTCACGCGAGATCGGGTCTACCGGCACGGGCAGTATTTGAGGATTGCCGGATCGGTCAGTGTCATAAGAACGAGCGATTTCGTGGATTCACCTGCGCAACATGCCGTCAACACGATGTTAAAGCTGGTTGTCAATGAGGTTGCCATCTCATCCGACGGCCGGTTGAATTTGACGCCATCGGCTCCCTCGCGAGCCTACCTGCTGGGTGAGAATATGCAGAGCCATATGGACAGGCTCGACGAACCCAGGAATACCGAGACGCCCGGAAGCGTGACATTGATGCTTGATGCCGATCCGACGATGAAAATATTGAAGGAGGCGGCGAAGTCCTCTCACAAAATCGCTGTYGCTTTCAACCAGCGAGGCGGCAACAAGGACATAACCATTCCAATTGAGCTCGATGTAACGGATTTCGGGTTGAATGGCGAGAGGACACGGTCGGATGAAGCAGAGCGCAACTTTGCACGCTGTATGGGGAGTGTCTTCAGGGATATTCCATCGGCACGGATGGCCGAGTGAGCCCTGCCTCAGACAGCAACCTTAGCAGCAGAATCCCGCAGCAAACTCTCCACGAGTTCCACCGTCAGCTCATCGAAATGCGTGATGATCACATCCGGATCGAGGCTGGACACCGGCACATCCGAATAGCCGAAGGGTACGGCAATCGCCGGCACACCGGCATTTTTCGCGACGGCGATATCGTTGATGCTGTCGCCGATCATCACGGAGCGGGCAATGTCCCCGCCGGCGCGCTCGATGGTACCGGTGAGGTGGCGGGCGTCGGGCTTGCGGTGTTCGAACGTATCGCCGCCGGTGACCGCGTCGAAATAATGCGTCAGGCCGAGCTTCTCCAGCAGGCCGCTAGCCAGGCCCTCGAGCTTGTTGGTGCAGACGGCAAGCCTATAACCCGATGCCTTCAGGCGATCCATCGCAGCGACGAGGCCGGGATAGGGCTCGGTATGCCCCGGCATGTTTGCGCTGTAGTGGGCTACGAAGCGCTCGACGAGCGGGGGCAGGGCTTCAGGCGAGATTGGGTGACCCTGCAGCTTGCAGGCGCGCTCTATCATCACACGGGCGCCCTGGCCGACCAGGTGCGTGAGGTCGTCATAGGTGACAGGCGCTAGATCAAGCGCCGCGATCGTGTAGTTCAGGCTTTCGACCAGATCGACATGGGTATCGAGAAGCGTGCCGTCGAGATCGAAGATGACAAGGGCGTTTCTGGTATGTTCGGGAGCGATGGTCAAAGTGGTGCCTTTTTGCGGGTAGGATCATCCGGGAGTAGGCGATGAACGGGCGAAAAGCAACGCCAGGATATCAGAGAGAAACGTCGCAGCCGAAACGGGTGGCTTTCAATCCAAAGACGATGATTTTGGCTTTCGTTTGCAATACGAGCCGTGTAAACAGCACATCCAACGCAACATCAGGAGCTGGCGGCGCATGGATGCCCGCGAAATGAAGATCAAGGCCGCCGAGGCCGCGCTTGTCCATGTTGAATATGGCATGCGCCTTGGAATCGGGACCGGAAGCACGGCAGAGGAATTCGTCCGTCTGCTCGCTGAAAAGGTTGCAGCCGGCTTCAGGGTCGAGGGCGTCCCGACGTCCGAACGCACCGCTCGGCTCTGCGTCGAACTCGGCGTTCCCCTGAAATCACTGGACGAGCTACCACAGCTCGATCTCACCATCGACGGTGCTGACGAAGTCGATGCAGGCTTGCGGCTCATCAAGGGTGGCGGCGGTGCGCTGCTGCGCGAAAAGATCGTCGCTGCAGCTTCGACGCGGATGATCGTCATCGCTGACGAGAGCAAGCTCGTCGATACACTCGGCGCCTTCGCGCTGCCGATCGAGGTCAATCCATTCGGCCTCGTTTCGACGCGCATGGCTATCGAAAAGACCGCCTCGCGCCTCGGTCTGACGGGCGAACTGAAGCTTCGCCAATCCGGTGACGGAGAGTTTACCACTGACGGCGGACATCTCATTATCGATGCATCTTTTGGCCGCATTCCTGATGCAGAGGCGCTTTCGAGGGAACTGAATTCCATACCCGGTGTCGTGGAGCACGGGCTTTTCATCAACATGGCGGCGCTTGCGATCATTGCCGGTCCTGCAGGTGCCCGCACGCTGCAGGCAAACAGATAACAGGAGCATAGAAACTCATGATGAACATTGCAGGCCTTGGCCGTCTTGCCGCTGCGACCATCGTTCTTTCCGGGCTTGCCTTCGGCTCTGCCGCAAGAGCGCAGGAAGCATCCGAGGAGCAGCTGAAGGCTGCCCGCGCGGCCATGGACGCGATCGGCGCAACCACCCAGTACGACAACATCCTGCCGGGTCTGGCCGAACGTCTGAAGGCCGGTCTCATCCAGGATTCGCCGAACTATCAGGATGTCATCTCCGCGACCGTCGATGCGCAAGCGTTGGCTCTGGCGCCGCGCCGTGCCGACCTCGAAAAGGAAGCAGCTCTGACCTATGCCAAGGCTTTCACGGTCGAAGAGCTGAAGGCGATCGCCGATTTCTACAATTCCGACATCGGCAAGAAGCTGCTGCGCGACGGCCCGGTTGCCTCGCGCGAAACCGCCAAGGCTGCCGATATCTGGGCGCAGGGCATTTCCCGCGACCTCGAAAAGCAGAGCAATGTCGAGCTTTCCAAGGTCATCAAGGCTCCGCCGGCGGCAACCGAAAGCCCGGTTGCACCGGCTGCCCCGGCTCCGGCCGCCGCACCGGCACCAGCCAAGCCGTAAGGCCGCCTTCACCTTTCGCAAAAGCCCGGCATCGTCCGGGCTTTTGTTTTTCTACAGCTCACTCCTATATGTGAACCACCCACGCAGCGATTCCCTCCGGAGATCATCATGCCCACCTTCGACTACGACCTCTTCGTCATCGGCGGCGGTTCGGGGGGCGTGCGCAGCGCGCGCGTCGCAGCCTCGCTCGGCAAGAAGGTGGCGATCGCCGAGGAATACCGCTACGGCGGCACCTGCGTGATCCGCGGCTGCGTGCCGAAGAAGCTCTTCGTCTATGCTTCTCAGTTCCACGAACATTTCGAGGATGCAGCCGGCTTCGGCTGGACGGTCGGCGAAAGCTCGTTCGACTGGAAGAAGCTGGTTGCCGCCAAGGACGGCGAGATCGCGCGGCTGGAAGGGCTCTACAAGAAGGGGCTTGCCGGCGCCAATGCCGAGATCCTGGAGACGCGTGCCGAGCTCGTCGATGCGCATACGATCAAGCTCCTGAAGACCGGCGAGACGGTGACGGCCAAGACCATCGTGATCGCGACCGGCGGCAGGCCGAACCCGCATGAGGCGCTGCCCGGCCATGAGCTCTGCATTTCCTCCAACGAGGCCTTCCATCTCGAAGAGTTGCCGAAATCCATCCTGATTGCCGGCGGCGGCTACATTGCCGTCGAATTCGCCAATATCTTTCATGGCCTCGGCGTCGAGACGACGTTGATCTATCGCGGCGCCGAAATCCTCTCGCGCTTCGACGAAGACCTACGCCGCGGCCTGCATGAGGCGATGGCTGCAAAGGGCATCCGCATCCTCTGTCAGGATGTGATGCAGCAGGTAACGAAGGGCGAAAACGGCCTCGTCATCGAGACGCTGAAGAACGGCACGCTCAATGCCGGTATCGTCATGCTGGCGCTCGGCCGCGACCCGAATACGCAGGGGCTTGGGCTCGACAATGCCGGTGTCGCCGTCAACGAGCGCGGCGCCATCCTCGTCGACGATTATTCGCGCACCAATGTCGAGAACATCTATGCGCTCGGCGATGTCACCGATCGGGTACAGCTGACGCCGGTCGCGATCCACGAGGCTATGTGCTTCATCGAGACCGAATACAAGAACAATCCGACCAAGCCGGATTACGACCTCATCCCGACGGCAGTCTTCTCGCAGCCGGAGATCGGCACTGTCGGGCTATCAGAGGAAGAGGCAGGCAAGCGCTACAAGGAGCTGGAAGTCTATCGCGCCCAGTTCCGACCGCTGAAGGCTACACTCTCCGGCCGGGCGGAAAAGATGATCATGAAGCTGATCGTCGATGCCGCAAGTCGCAAGGTTGTCGGCGCCCACATTCTCGGCCACGATGCCGGCGAGATGGCGCAGCTTCTCGGCATCACGCTGAAGGCTGGTTGCACCAAGGACGATTTCGACCGCACCATGGCGCTGCACCCGACGGCGGCCGAAGAACTGGTGACGATGTATGCGCCGAGCTACCGCATCCGCGACGGCCAGCGGATCTGATCTTTTGACAGGATCGAGCCTGCCGCACCAGCGGMAGGCGAGGGTGGTTAGCTGGTCAGGCGCGGCGCGCGGATGACCTTCAGGAACAGCTTCTTCATCGCCTCGGCGATGCCGTCGGTCGGCGACACCTCGAAATAGAGGCCGGGCGAGGCGCAGGCCGCCATGCGCGAGGGGATTTCGTTCTGGAAGGGCTTGATCCAGTCATTGTACCAGTTGTTGCTCGGCAGTGGCAGGTAGGTGGTGTAGAGCACGGCGATCTTGACGCCGCGATCCTTGAGCGGCTTGCAGAAAGACGTATCGATCGGCTCCTGGCAGCGGCCGCCGGTAGTCTTCTTGGTGCATGTCGACGGCTTATAGCTGTCGCCGACACCATCGGACACGAAGAACAGGATCTTCTCGGGGCTGATATTCGACGTGCCGTCGCCCGAGGGATCGATGATGGTGTTCATCTGCGTCATGGCGCCGTCGAAGCTGGTGAGCTGGTCCTGGTTGTAATTCTGCTTAGGAATGGTCATCAGATCGACGGCGTCGGTATAGTTCTTCACCTTATTGAGATCGGAGGTGAGGCCCGAGATCGTCGTCAGCTTGGCGTCCTCGGCCTTGGTGCCGAAGGTGTAGACACCCATGCGGAACTGGTCGGCGCTGACGCGCTCGTTCTTGGCCGTGTCGGTCAGCGCCTGGGTTGCCTGGCGTACCACGTCGATGCGCATCGCAACGCCAAGGCTCTTGGCAATCGTGTAGTTGTTGGTGCTCTGGTCCATCTGGTGGCAGGCAAAGGCACAGCCCGTCTTGGCCTCCAGCTTGGAAACGTCGGTCGGGGTCGCTCCGACGCCCATGGACGGCGTATTGTCGAGCAGGATGTAGAAATCCATGAACGAGGCGGTCTGGTATTCCGCCGTCGCCGTGCCCGATATGGTGATCGCGTCCTGGCCGAGAACGTGCATGAAGGTGGTGGGCACGGTGGCGCTGAAGGTCACCGTCGAATTGAGCTTGTTGGCCGTCTTGGTGACGTCGATGCTCAAATTCACCGGCACCGAGGTCAGCTCGCCGGACATCTGCGAGAAGAAGATGCTGCGGGCATCCGTCTTTGCGACGGAGATGGTGCCATTGCCCTGCATGATCATGGCGGCTGCCACCGCATCCGATTTTTCGGAAATCGACCCGACGGCGGCGGCATCGGCGGCGGCGTAGAGCTGGGTGCGCAGGCTCAGCGCATGGGCATAGTCCAGCGCCAGCCCGGCGGTGCCGACCAGGGGCACCATCAAAAGCGCCGTCATGATGCCGAAATTGCCAGACCGGTCCGATAGGAAAGCGGACGAAACGATACCCATGCTGAACCCCTATTTTATTAGGGTATTCTGTACGTTCAAAATCTAAATTAGCCGGAAAATAGCATGGTATACGTCGTCTTAACGCTAGTTTCGGCGCCATATTGACGCGGCCGGACCGGCGTTGCGAGCCGCYGACGGAAACTCTGTAGGGCGCTGAATGCGCTAGGCAAGGGGAGCCGAAAGGTTTATAAGCCGCCGCACTATTTAACGGGCAGGCATCCGGGGCAAACCGGATGGGGAAGCAGATGAGTGACATGGCACAGAATTGGACCCCCAGCAGCTGGCGGAGCAAGCCCGTCCAGCAGGTTCCGGACTATCCTGACGCGGCCGCGCTAGCTGCGACGGAAGCCGTGCTTTCCACCTATCCGCCGCTCGTTTTTGCCGGTGAAGCCCGTCGCCTGAAGAGCGCTCTTGCCAATGTGGCCGAAGGCAACGCCTTCCTGCTGCAGGGTGGCGACTGCGCCGAGAGCTTCCTGGAACATGGCGCCGACAATATCCGTGACTTCTTCCGCGCCTTCCTGCAGATGGCCGTCGTGCTGACCTTCGGCGCACAGCTGCCGGTCGTCAAGGTCGGGCGCATCGCCGGCCAGTTCGCCAAGCCGCGCTCGGCACCGATGGAAACGATCAACGGCATTTCGCTGCCGAGCTATCGCGGCGACATCGTCAACGGCATCGAATTCACGCCGGAAGCCCGCATCCCGGCCCCGGAGCGCCAGCTCGACGCCTACCGCCAGTCGGCCGCGACGCTGAACCTGCTGCGCGCCTTCGCCATGGGCGGCTATGCCAATCTCGACAACGTGCACAAGTGGATGCTCGGCTTCGTCAAGGACAGCCCGCAGGGCGAGCGCTACCGCAAGCTTGCCGACCGCATCAGCGAAACCATGGATTTCATGAAGGCGATCGGCATTACTTCGGACAACAATCCGAGCCTGCGCGAGACCGATTTCTTCACCAGCCATGAAGCGCTGCTGCTCGGCTATGAAGAAGCGCTGACCCGCGTCGACTCCACCTCGGGCGACTGGTACGCCACCTCCGGCCACATGATCTGGATCGGCGACCGCACGCGTCAGCTCGACCATGGGCATGTGGAATATTTCCGCGGCATCAAGAACCCTGTTGGTCTCAAGTGCGGCCCTTCGCTGCAGCCCGACAACCTGATCGAACTGATCGACGCGCTGAACCCGGCCAACGAAGCCGGCCGCCTGACGCTGATCTGCCGCTTCGGCCACGACAAGGTGGCGGACAACCTGCCGAAGCTCATCCGCGCCGTCGAGCGCGAGGGCAAGAAGGTCGTCTGGTCCTGCGACCCGATGCACGGCAACACGATCACGCTCAACAGCTACAAGACGCGCCCCTTCGAACGTATCCTGTCGGAAGTCGAAAGCTTCTTCCAGATTCACCGCGCCGAAGGCACGCATCCGGGCGGCATCCATATCGAGATGACCGGCAAGGACGTCACCGAATGCACCGGCGGCGCCCGCGCGGTAACGGCCGAAGACCTGCAGGATCGCTACCACACCCACTGCGACCCGCGCCTCAACGCCGACCAGGCGCTGGAGCTGGCCTTCCTGCTGGCCGAGCGCATGAAGGGCGGCCGCGACGAGAAGCGGATGGCTGCTGCCAACGCGTAAAGCGAGGCGGGTAGTGAGTAGTGAGCAGTGAATAGATTTGAAAAGCCCGGCCGAGCGCCGGGCTTTTTGTTCCAACGAAATCTGCCGATTGCACTGTCGTCATACTCGGGACGAGCCCGAGGATGACGTCGAGTAAAGAGCAGGCTTGTCGGCAAGCTGAGCCTGATCCTCTGTCAGCCATTATAGATATCACTGCACTTGAACATGCAGATGGTCGTCGTGACGAGCGGCACGACACCCCTGAAAACGCACATGATCGTCAGTAATGCCGAGCGCATCTTTCAGGTGAGGTTCCAGGAAAATCTTTTCTACCCCGAACCCGGTCACCCCCTCGGTGGTCAGCCAATCGATCGCGGCAACAGTCCGTTGCTCCTCAATCCGGTAGGCTGGAAACAGCGGCTGGAAAACATTGAGGTCCCAGCGTCCCGTCAGCCAGTCATTCCGCCCCTTGCATTGCTGCTCGTCATCAGCACCGGGCTGCTCGAAAGCGAAATAGCCAATCGGTGAGCGGGTCACGCCATCAAGGAAGTTGCCGCCGGCATCCTTGTAATAGTAGGCGAAGTCGAGCTTCCTGCCATCGGCATGCGACAGGTGCGGCAGCAGGGGAAACCCCGTCAAGAACGGGAAGTTGGCATCCAGCGCGACCGTTGTCGTGCCGGGGAATTGCCTGTCCATATTATTGGCGAGGGCATGGGCCAGATCCCGCATGCCGGGAGTGACATAATTGCGGTTGAGGGCGCAGTAGATCGTTGAGCGAAGGACAAGCTTATCCGAAACGCCTGCCAGACAGGGCAGGGATACACGCCCGAAGATCGGTGCAATGATGCTAGCGACAAGCGTCAGGCTGGTATAGGCGAGCAGGAAGATCGCGAGCTTCGCCACCAATCTGCGCACGCTCCACAGGTGTGCAACCGCAAGGCTCATGAGATAGGCGATACCGCCGATCTGGGTGAGCAGAGTCAGAAAGACGACGATTGCGAAGCGGAAGGCGAAACGAAGCATCTGATGCTTTTTTAGACCGGAAGTTGCGATTATCTTCCATTGCCATTCTCATGAGCGATGACACAAGAGGTAAGTTTGATGCGAATACGTCCGTCGGCACGGCTGCTTCTGCTCGATCAGTTCGGCTGCGTCCTGCTTTTCAAATTCGTCTTCAGATCTGGCGCACTTGCGGGGCGGCAGTACTGGGCGACGCCAGGGGGCGGGCTTGAAGAGGGTGAGACCTACGAAGAAGCGGCTCTGCGTGAACTCAGGGAGGAGACGGGCCTTCATGCGGATCGGGTGGGTTCATCGATCGGCAGCCGGTCTTTCGAGCTGCAGCTACCCGATGGCGAACTGGTGCGCGCCGAGGAGCAGTTTTTTGTGGTGCACGCCGAACGCGGTGCGATCTCCGATAGCGGCTGGACGGAGCTGGAGCGCGAGGTGATGGCCGACCATCACTGGTGGTCCGCAGAGGAACTGCTCGGCAGTACCGACATCATCTTTCCGGACGGAATTTTCGATCTTCTGGAGGTGGCAGCCTCTCAGTCCGCAGTGCCGAGTGCCGTGCGTCGGTGATGTAAGCCCTTGTGGCCGCATCGCAGGCCCTGTATGCAGGCTGCATGACCCGTATTCCGACCCTTTCCGGCCTGTATTACGCGCTGCTCCCATAGAGCGGCGACGGTCATCTACGACACCCGAAACGCCGCACGGTCGGCGGCGTGTGTTTCAACAGAAGGTCTCCGGCCTCATCGGCCCCAATGGAGACCCTTGTGACCATCAATTTTCAACCATCCACCAGTCCCCGGTCGGAGTTTCTGCGCGTTCTGACGGAGCGCGGATTCATCCAGCAATGCACCGACCTCGAAGCGCTTGACAACAGGCTCTGCGCCGGGATCGGCACCGCCTATAACGGCTTCGACCTGACGGCCGACAGCCTGCATGTCGGGCACCTCATTCCCATCATGATGCTGCGCTGGTTCCAGAAGACCGGCAACAGGCCGATCGCGCTGATGGGCGGCGCCACGACGCGGCTTGGCGATCCGAGCTTTCGCGATACGTCGCGTCCCTTGCTCAGCGAAGAGCAGATTGCGCAGAATCTGACCGGTATCCGGCGCATTTTCGAACGTTTCCTGACCTTCGGCGATGGGCCAACCGATGCGCTCATGGTCAACAATGCCGATTGGCTTGGTGGTCTCAAATACCTGGATTTCCTGCGCGATGTCGGCCCGCATTTCTCGGTCAACCGCATGCTGACATCCGAAAGCGTGCGCCAGCGGCTGGAGCGCKAGCAGTCGCTTTCGCTGCTCGAATTCAATTACATGGTCATGCAGGGATACGACTTCCATGTGCTCGCAGAAAGGCACGGCTGCCTGCTGCAGCTCGGCGGTTCCGACCAGTGGGGCAATATCCTCAGCRGCGTCGAATTCGGCCGGCGCGCCGGCGGGCGCTCACTGTTCGGATTGACGGCGCCGCTCTTGACGACCGCCTCGGGCGCGAAGATGGGCAAGAGTGCGTCGGGTGCGATCTGGCTGAATGCCGACCGCTTGTCGCCCTACGAATTCTGGCAGTTCTGGCGCAACACCTGGGATGCCGATGTCGGCCGGTTCATGAGGCTCTTCACTGAACTGCCGCTGGATGAAATCGCACGGCTGGAAATGCTGCGCGGCTCCGAGATCAATGTGGCGAAGAAGGTGCTGGCGGACGAGGTGACACGGCTCTGCCATGGTGCAGGTGCAGCGACGGAAGCGTCCGAAACATCGCGGCGCATGTTCGAAGAGGGCGAGACCGCTGCCGGGCTGCCGACGATCGCTCTGAACCTGGATACCTTCCGCGAGGGTCTTCCGCTGGCAGACGCCCTTGTCGCCGCCGGGCTTGCAAAGTCGAAAAGCGAAGCGCGGCGGCTGATCATCGGCGGCGGAGTGCGGGTCAACAGCCGTSCCGTTCTCGATGAAACCGTACGGCTGGTCGATACGGATGTTGAGGACGGCGTCATCCGCCTGTCCGTCGGCAGGAAGAGACACGTGCTTTTGCAGCCCGGAGGATGACGCTATCGGACGGCCGCTATCAGCCGGCAACGCTAGAGTGAATGGCGTTGCCGGAAATGCTGCTGCAGAAAGCCCTGGCCCTTGAGAAAACTCCATGTTCGCGGTGCGCCGACAAGAGGACCTTCGTCGTTCAGGATATCACTCAGCGGTGACGTAAACAGTTCTGCAGCCTCGTTATGGTCAGGCGCGTGACGGGCGCCTTCGAGGATATCGGCGGCGATGGAGCGGCTGACCGTCAGCAGGAAGAGTTCCGGGTGGCAGAAGACGGGATCGTAGGCGAGGCCGATGGCGAAGGATTCGGGGCGCTGGAGATCAGTGACGGCGATCTCCTCGGCGATTTCGCGGGCCGCTTCGTCGAAGAGGTCGATGTTTTCACCGGTCGCGGGCTCGGCATAGCCGCCGACGAAATAGAGTGCACCGGGGTTCTGCTCGGCCGTGAGGCTGCGTTTCGTGACGATGACGCGCTGGTCTGCCGTTACCACAAGCGCGGTCAGGCCAAGCGGATCGGCGCGCTCGGCCTGCGGATACTCGTCCGCAAAACCCGGATGGCGGGTCTCAACATAGGCGGAAAAGGACGTGCTCGCCGCGTTTATCATCAGCCTGCCACCTTCGATGCGATGGGCGGCAAGGCGCAACAAGGTGCCATCAAAGGCGGCGGGATGGCGAGCAAGGAAGCTCTCCCAACCTGCCTTCCGCCTGGCCTCCAGCGCATCGGAAAGCTGGAAACTTCCTGAAAGCCGGCATTCGATATGGTCAACGGGGATGCTGAATGCTTCATCTGCAAATATCATGCGCGCATTGCCTCTCTCAGCAATTCGATGGTCTCGTTAAGGGATGGTCCCTGGATCGGCGGCGGCTCGGCGCGCTCGCAGAATTCCCGCCAGATGAAGAAGGTCAATTCCGCGCCGTCGGTCAGGGTTTCGCCCGTGCCTTCGGCAAAGGTCTGAAGCAGACGGTAGCGCTCGTCCTGCCAGAAGAGCGATTCCACCCAGTCATAAACGGGAATGATGTGGAAATGGATCGGATAGCCCGGCGTGTGGCCGTAGCGTCCGATATAGACGCGCTTTGCGCCGAGCATCGTACCAAGGGCCGTCTGCGCCTTCGCGAGCAACGGGCCGAGTTCGCCAAGCGCTTCAGCCGATAGCTCGGAGAGGTCATTGGTGAAGCTTCGGGAACTGACCACGAGATAGCCGGGCAGGGCGGAATTGATGCGATGGTTCACCAGCCAGCCAGGCGTTTCGGATACATGGAATTGCGGGGGGATTTCCAAGGACTGTTTCTCCATCGCGTGGGGCAGCCGCACGGATTCGCACTGTGGCCGACGATGACATGCTTCGACAAGGGCAAGGGGACGTGACTTTCGCCTGTTGTCGAGGCAGATTGCGGACGCATCGGGGGACATGTTTTTGACTGATATTGCATGCGCCATCTTCTGGCGGGAAGGCCGGGTTCTGCTGGTCCGGCGGGCAGGGCACAAGGCGCGCTTTCCGGATTGCTGGGATCTGGTCGGCGGCCATGTTGAGCCCGGAGAGAGCGCCGAAGCCGCAATGATACGCGAGGCAAAAGAGGAGATCGGGTTGACGCCGGTGCGATTTGGCAAAGTCGCCGAACACCGCGAGCAGGATACCATCTTTCATCTCTTTCTGGTGAGCGAATGGCAGGGCGGAGAGCCTGCATTGCTCGGCGATGAACATACGGCGATGCAATGGATCACCCCTGATGAAGCTGCGGCCCTTTACGATATGGGGCACCCGCAATGGTGTTCGATCTTCGACGGGCTTCAGGACTAGCCTGACAGGGACATCTGCATGAGGATGGTGCGTTCATCGCCATGATAGCGATCGCCAACCGCGGTGAAGCCGAGCTTGGCGTAAAACGGTTCGGCCGTCACAGAGGATTGGACGAGCAAGACGGAAAGCCCGGCGGAACGCGCGGCGTTCTCGATTTCCTGAAGCAGTCGCTTGCCGACGCCGMAGCCTTGCATGTCCGGAGCAATGAAGACGGTTCGCACATAACCTGCTTCCAGACTGGCCGTGCCGACGACAGTGCCGGACACGAGTGCGACGTAGACCCTGCGGTTTTCCAGAAAGGCTTCGATCGCAGGTGGGGCAAAGTTCTTCTCAAGGCGGGTAATGATCTCGGGCGAGTAGTCGCTTGCGTTGGACTCCCGCAAGGCACTCACGATTATCAGGCTTATCACTTCGGCATCGCCGCACTCCGCCTCTCTTATGCCGATATCCATAACCATCGCCCAAAACTCAAGACATATTGTTTTCACTATATTTTGCATGCGGACCGGATCCCCCGTGAATCCGGTCCGCATTCCTTACATGCTCGTTGCCATGTTCCAGTTGTAAACGCAGCGATCAAGGCCGATGGCGATTTCGAGCACGAGGACGTCGTGCTCCATGGCCGGTCCCTTCTTCGGCTGCGTCCTGTAGCGCTCCGGAAAGTCCGTGCGGCGCGAGATCGAGCAGACTTCCATCCACTTGTCGCCGTTATCGACTTCCACATCGACTGTCGTCTGCGAATAGGCCGGCAGCCGGTCGGAGGGCACGATGCGGGTCGGCAGCGGGATGAGCGCGGCGATCATACGGCGCACCGGTTCAAGGACAGCGGCGTGATAGTCGTTGCCGCTGTCGGCCGTATAGGCGCACTGGAATTCCAGCTGCCAGAACTCCTTCAGGCGCATATGCCTGGACGGCTGTTCCTGCTCGCGGCGATAGGATCGGCCAGCCTGCCAGACGCAGAGCGGCAGGCGCGTTCTCGAATGATTGCCGAGAATGTGCTGCATGTAGACGTAAGTCGACGGCGTCGTTTCCGGCCTCAGCACAAGCGGTGCGTCGGTTTCGGCGAGTTGCTCCTGCACCCAGATATCGGCATTGGTATAAGCGTCCGAGACGAGGGCGCGCGGCGTCAGCGCCGGGGCCTCGATCCGTCTGATATCCCAGGCCGGATTTGCTGACCGGAGGAAGCCTCGCACCTCCTCGGAGAAGAAGCGAACCATATGGTCGCGCATGTTGATTTCACGCTCTTCCCAGTGGACGAGCGAATTGACATTGAAAAGATTGAGCACGGTGCCTGTCTCCCTGGCAGCCCGAGAGCATTTCCGTTTTCTTCGAAACACAGAAAGGCTCTATCTGTTTTTTCGCGCAATTCCGGACGCAAAACCGCTGCTTTGCTGGAATTGCTCTTTGGCGGAGGGCTTTACGTCCAGCAGTTCGCCGGACACCTGGGGCATCCGGACGTCACGACTGGACGCGGAGACCTCGTCCGCCAAAAGCGCGCAGAACGGCAACCTGCAGGCAGGTGCGGTCAAGACGGGAGATGGGCGCGCTGTTGGAGCTCATGCCAGACTTCGTACTTGCGGGGCGGGCGCTTGTCAAACGGCTCGCATGCGTGCCGCATACGCGCTGCCGGATTGCGCATTGCACAGACCAGCATATCGAGACATGTTCGTGGGATGACAGATTTGCAGCTGGAAAACATTCTCGGGGAGTTATCCGAACGTGAACCGATCTTCCATAGACGGAAGTTCGGGACGACGCGGGCTGACCTCGAGCGCATGATCGATGATGCATTCTCGGAGATCGGCGCAAGTGGAAAGATCTACCACCGCGCCTATGTGATCGAGACGCTGCTGGAACGCTACAATAAGGAACCGGAGCAGCACGACTGGCCATGCCGCGATTTCAGCATTAAGCAGCTGGCGGCTGAACTCTACCTGCTCTCCTACATACTGGAAGAGCCCTGGCGCGTGACGCGCCGTTCGACCATCTGGCGCCGGACGGATGAAGGCTGGAAGATCGTCTTCCATCAGGGCACGCCGACGAGTTAGTGCCGTGCGTCTTTCTCAGCATCAGTTTTACTGAAGCCTTCGATCAGCGCTTTGGATTTGACTGGCGGGTGTCCCGACGTCAATCTTCCGATCGCTTCGGGGGGAACGGAAATGAGCGAACATCATGCGGGTGGATGCCTGTGCGGCGCTGTACGGTTTGAAGCGCGGGAGAAGCCCGATGTCGTGGTCGGCTGCCATTGCTCGCAGTGCCGGAGGCAGACGGGGCTTTATTATGCGGCGGCCGACGTGCCGGTTTCGGCCGTCACTATTACCGGCGAGGAAAACTTGCGCTGGTATCAGTCGAGCGATGAGGCCAGGCGCGGGTTCTGCTCGCAATGCGGCTCTGCGCTGTTCTGGCAGGGGCTCGGCCGGCCGGTCATTTCCATCCTGGCCGGCGCTTTCGACGAACCGAGCGGACTCCGCTTCGGCTATCATATCTTCTGCGCCGACAAGAGCGATTTCTACGAGATCCCTGATGGCGTTCCGCAATATGCAGGACGCCCATAAAGCGCCGCGCGTCCATTCGGACGCACAAGGGACGCTCTAATCTACGCATCAGGTCGCACGTCGGTCCACTCGTGGTTGAACGTGAGGGTCGATACCGAAAGGACCTTTCCGCCCTCGTCTCGCACCGTGACCGAAATTGTCGCGCGATCCGTCGTTGGCAGCTCGTCGCCTGCGACTCCCACCAAGATCTTCGCCACTTCGTGCACAATGTCGCTACGCCTGCCGATTTCCAGGCCATGGTCATCCCGTAGCGGACCGTCGCCATTGCGGAGATCAAAGTAATATCGGCTCATCGAAGGCTCCCTATATTTTGATAGGCTTAAAGCCTTGCATTGAAAAATGTTCCCTTCGCACAAATTCCATCGGATCATGAACCGATCCGAACGGGAATCTGATGATTGAAGCTCTTCTGCTGAATCTTCGAAGCCGCGATGTTCTGACTGCGGAAGAGAGCACCCGGTTGCGCGAAATAATTGTCAACGGCCGCTCCTTCATGCCTGGTGAAGACATCGTCGTTGAGGGGTCGCGTCCGGGTTACAGTACGTTGATGATCGAAGGCCTGTCTGCCCGCTACAAGGACATGACCGATGGCTCACGGCAGATCACCGCGTTGCAGGTGCCGGGTGATTTCGTCGACCTGCACGCCTTCCTGCTGAAGAAGCTCGATCATGGCATCGTCGCCTTGTCACCTTGCCGTGTCGCATTCGCTGATCATTCCGACTTGAAGAAAATTTCCGAAACCATGCCGCATCTGGCGCGGCTGTTGTGGTTGAATACGATCATCGACGCCGCCATCAATCGCGAGTGGATTTCCTCGATGGGGCGACGATCGAAGCGGGCTCATATCGCGCACCTGATTTGCGAATTGTATGTCCGCTTGCGAACGGTGGAGCAAGTTGACAACTGGTCGTTTCGATTTCCGCTGACCCAGGCCGAACTTGCGGATGCGATGGGAATTTCACTTGTCCACGTCAACAAGACTCTCCAGATGTTGAAACGCGAAGACGTCTTCACCTGGGAAAACCGGATACTGAGAATCATCAACTGGGATCGCCTGCAGGAGATTGCGGAATTCGATGACACATATTTGAGCTTGAGAGTGGAGCCGCGGTAGCGCCCGAACATGCTGCCGCTGGGTCAAACCTGCCCGCCTTTCCGCAACATGCGGGTCAAGTTTAAACCTTCACGAAGCGATAGGCGCTGTCCCTGCGCTCGGCATAACCGACACCGGGATAGGACCAGTGATAGCCGAGCAGCTTGATCTTTTCCGAAGCGGCGCGGTCGAGCAGCATACGGCGGTTTTTCAGTGCTGTTTCCGGATCGGTGTCGAAGCCGAAGTGCCAGCCCGGATGTTCGAAGAAGATCACGTCATTGGTGCAGGCGTCACCCGTGATGAGGAGACTGCCGTCGCCGGCAAGCTCGAAGGAAATGTGGCCCGGCGTATGGCCTGATGTTTCGATCACCTGCATTCCGGGCAGGATTTCCTGGCCGGCCTTGACGAGGGTGAGCCTATCCTTGACCGCGAATAGATCGCGTTGCGCGCCGCGGGCGAAACCATGAAGAGCTGATGGCATATGGGTTTCGTAGTCCTTGTCGGTCCAGAAATTCCATTCGGTCTCGCTGACGAAATACTGCGCGTTCGGATAGAGCAGCTTGCCATCGGCCGTGGTCGTCGCGCCTGAATGATCGGGATGGGCGTGGGTGAAGATCACCTTGGTGATTGCCTCGGGCTCGATATCCAGMGTCTTGAGGTTGGCGGCAAGCTTGCCCGCACTTGGCTGAAAATTCGTACCCGAGCCGTTGTCGATGAGGATCAGGTCGCTGCCGTGACGAATGAGCGGGATATTGGCCTGCACCGAGGCGCCTGCCGCATCGCCGCCGAGCCGCGCCAGGATCGACTGGCGTTCCTCCGGCGTGGCATCGGGGAGCAGGACTTCGGCGGGCAGGGTGATGAAACCGTCGCTGACGACGGTGATATCGAAGGCGCCATGCGTGACGCGATGAAACTCTGCCGCATAAGTGGCACGCGGCAAGGAGAGCGCCGCAGCACCGGCAAGGGCGCCGGCCAGCAGTTCGCGACGCGTGGCCCGCAGGCCGAGATCATCCGGATTGCTCATCTCTCGTCTCCCGTTTTTCACCGTGAAGAGACAATAGCAGACAAGCTGTGGGATTTCGCGATTAAAATTCAATATTATCAATGATTTACATTGATTTTCAGATCTTTACAGCGCTGTATCCCACAGCCATTCCTTGACGAGAGCGCGGCCCGCCTCTTTCTGCGCAGGACCGAATTTTGCGGCATCCTCACGCAGCGTCACGATATCGATCCTGGCGCCTGCCAGTTCGGCAGCATGGCCGACCAGCCAGCGTCCGAAACGCTGGCCGTGTAGCGGCGATCTTATCCGGTTTGTCGATGCTGACAAACTGATATCGAGATGAAAAAGGCGCGTGCGGGGAAGCCTTTCAAAACAAAAAAAAGGCGCGCCGCAAGGGCGCGCCTTCCATTGGTCGTCAGTAGAAAAACTCAGCCCTTGATGAAGGCCAAAAGATCCGGGTTGATGACTTCAGGATGCGTGGTGCACATGCCGTGCGGGAAGCCGGGATAGGTCTTCAGCGTGCCGTGCTTCAGCAGCTTGGCGGACAGCGGCGCGGAGTCGGTATAAGGCACGATCTGGTCGTCATCGCCATGCATGACGAGAACGGGAACCGTGATCTTCTGGAGGTCGTCGGTGAAGTCGGTTTCCGAGAAGGCCTTGATGCAATCGTAATGGGCCTTGGCGCCGCCCATCATGCCCTGACGCCACCAGTTTTCGATGACACCCTGGCTGACCTTGGCGCCCGGACGGTTGAAGCCGTAGAAGGGGCCGGTCGGGATATCGAGGAAGAACTGCGCGCGGTTGGCGACGAGGGCAGTGCGGAAGCCATCGAAGACTTCGAGCGGCAGGCCGCCGGGGTTCTTCTCCGACTTGACCATAACCGGCGGCACAGCGCCGATGATCACGGCCTTGGCGACACGGCCTTCCCTAGCGCGGGCGACATAGTGGACGACTTCGCCACCGCCGGTCGAGTGGCCGATATGGACGGCATTCTTGAGGTCGAGGTGATCGGTCAGCGCGGCGAMATCGGCCGCATAGGTGTCCATCTCGTTGCCTTCGAAGGTCTGGGTGGAGCGGCCGTGGCCGCGGCGATCATGGGCGATGACGCGGAAACCCTTTTCGAGGAAAAACATCATCTGCGCGTCCCAATCGTCGGCGCTGAGCGGCCAGCCGTGGTGGAAGACGATAGGCTGGGCGTCTTTGGAGCCCCAATCCTTGTAGAAGATCTCAGTTCCGTCCGTGGTCTTGATGAAAGGCATGGTCTGGCTCCGATTTTCTGGTGATATTGAACTGGTTGCGGCAAGCGTGGCTTTCGGCAGGGCAATGGCCGCGATGGCGGCGCCTCCTGCCAGAAGAACGTCCCGCCGTGTGGCATCTGCCGTCAGAGCAATGCTGCGCTCATTCATGCTTGCCTCCGTTTGGCATGCTTGCCTCCTTGCGGGCTTCTCAGCGCCTCTTCGACGAGGACAAGCTGACTCACTTCAGCCAGCGATACGAGTTAACCGTCGTAAATTGATGCAAAGCTATAATGACGGCAATGCGCCATAAGACGTACTAACCTCATGAAGACAGTATGTTATCCGCAAGCTTTTTCCTGTCGAAGCCACGAGGGCCTCCCGTGCGCCGAATTGCTCACGACCATCATCGCAGATTGCGCCAGATGGCCGGCCGGTTCGCCCTGAAGGACCTGGCCTCCTTCTTCCAATGCTCGAAGTGCCCGCCCTCCCGCAGTCTGGCTGCCGCGTCTCGACCGACCATCTTTTCGACCGCTGTCTCGTCGCCCATGTGTTCCAGAACCTCTGAAACCATATCCAGCAGGGCGGCATAATCGCTGGTGCCGTAGACTGCGCAGAGCAACTTGAGCCGGCTATTGCCGCCGGCAAGCTCGCGGGCGGATYGTTCGGCAAGATCTTCGGATGAATAGGAAAGCGGCGCAAACCAATAGGCGAGGTAGGCCACGTCTCTCAAATGCGGTCCCGGGCCTGCCAGATCGAAATCGATGATCGCCACCGGGAGACCATCTCGAAAGATCATGTTGTAGGGTGCGAAATCATTGTGGCAGATCACGTCGTTGCGTTCGGCAAGAGGGTAGGTGTAAGCCCAATTACCGTCCGGAGCGAAGTCCCGGATTCTGGTCGCATCATGCAGATTCCGCAGCATTTGGGCGGCTTCGATCAGGGCGGCGGTATTTGTCCAGAGCGTCTGCGGGATTGTCGCGGTGCCGGACATGTAAGAGAGGATTTCTCTTCCCTGATCGTCAATACCCAGGAAACGAGGCGCATCAGCAAAACCCCGGCGTTCCAGTTGCTCCAGCAGCCGATGCACATTCCGGCTATTCGGGCTTATCGAACGGCGTACCGTATCGCCAACCCTGACGACGCCGGCATTGATATTGCCGCCTGCGAGCGGCGTTTCGTCATCTGATGTCGGCATCGTCGCTCCCCGGTGGMCCCCAGGTTATCATCATGAAGACTGCACGTTATCCGCAAGCTTTTTCCTGTCGAAGCCACGGAAGCTGCCGTGCGCCAGGGGAGCGAGCGTGGCTGCGAGATAGGCGATGCCGGTGAGAAGCATTGCGGCGGACAGGCCCCAGGCATCGACCAACGCGCCGCCGACGAGGCCACCGAAGGGAATGAGCGCCCAGCAGAGGGCGGCATTCAGCGAGGTGACGCGGCCCATCAGCGGCTTCRGAATGCGCTCGAATAGGACTGACGTGATGATGGGATTGAGGAAGCCGGAGGCGAAACCGCCGATCGCGAGGATTGCGAAAATCAGGGCGAGGGGCGAATCCATCGCAAAGACGAAAAAGCGTGGAAAGCCAGTGAGCAGAAAGGCCACCGTGTAAACGAGAAGGCGTGGCATCCGCTCGCCGATCAGGGCCGCCATAGCTGCGCCGATCATGGACGCAGCGGAGAAGACGGCGAACAAGGTGCCGAGCAGGGCGGCGCCGTGGCCGGAATGCTGGGTCCAGACCGGCAGTAGTACGGCGTAATAGGCCTGATCGAGCAGGTTGGTTGTCGCCACCATCAGCACGATCGCTACGAGCACCGCATCACGGCGCATGAAGTGCCAACCTTCCGCCAGTTCTCGACCGTAGGCGGAGATGCCAGCAGCTTCAGCTTTCGGGGCATGGCGCACAGCTGGAATGCCGATCGCGACGACCAGTGCGGCAGCGGCGAAGGTGAGGGCGTTGACGGCAAGCGCCTGGCTCGGCCCGACAAGCGCAATCAGTGCGCCGGCGCCGGCTGCTCCTGCGGTCGATGCCAGGCGCTCGATCGCGCCGACGACACCGGTCACGCGCTCCAGCGGCACGGAGGCGAGTTCCGCGATGTCGGGAACCATGGATTGCTTGGCGGCATCCGATGGGCCGCGCAGCACGCCCATGGCAAAGACGATCGGCAGCAGGATCGGCATGGTGAGCAGGTCGAGGAGATGCAGCAGCGGCACGAGACCGACCGCGATCACCGAGGCGCTGTCGCAGATGATGGCGATGCGCTTGGGGCCGAGGCGGTCGATCAAGGGGCCGCCAAGAGCCTTGGCGACGACATAGGGCAGCATCTCCATCATGGCGACGAGACCGGTCAGTACGGGGCTGCCCGTCGTGCTCAACACCAGCCAAGGGATGGCGACGCCGGAGAGCCGTGTGCCCGAAATCGAAAGCGTTTCGGCAATGGCGAGCGCGATGAAAGGCTTGCGTCGGCTCATCGCTCGTTCTCTTCCTCGCCGTGCGGCACGCGGCCCGGATAGGGAAAGGCGTGCAGCAGCACCATGAAGGGCACCATATCAGGCGGCAACGGTTCTCCGAGGGGCGGGGCCTCGCTCATTGCTTCCATGACGATATCGCTCAGCCGCTTCGTCAGCGCCTCGGCCTTTTCTGAGGTCAGGGGAATGACGATGTCGCTTGCGGTGCTCGCCTTGCGCCATGCGAGCGGCAGTTCGGCATATTCCTCGACCGCCTTCTGCATCAGGCTGACCTGCAGGGAGAGGATCGCCTGCGTGAAGGCGACGTCCATGTCGAAGGCCTCGCCTTCGGTTTCGACCGCAGGCACCGAAGTGAGCTCGTGGCTTGCGCGCCACCAGCGGTCGCGGCGGGATGGTCCCGGCGCATCCTCGATGAAGCCGTATTGGGCGAGCTGGCGCAGATGATAGCTCGTCGCGCCGCTGTTGAGGCCGAGGCGTGTGGCGAGTTGGGTTGCGGTGGCGGGACCGTCGATGCGGAGCATGCCGAGCATGCGCAGGCGCACGGGATGGGCGAGCGCCTTGAGGGCGGTGACATCGGGGACGACGCGGCTGACGTTGCGGGATGTCGCTGACGTTGATGTAGGGACGGGCGCTTTCATAAAAACAGCCTACCATCGCAAACGATTCTTTGCAAAGATTCCTTTGCAAATAGTAATGCTGCTGTATCTCCGTCCAGCGACTTTTAATCTGTCGGCGCCATGCCCTTGCGGCGTTCGACCACGGCCTTGAGCAGCGCATGGGCAGGGAGAAGTGGCGAAGCCTGGCTGTCGCCGAGGATCAGCAGACCGGCCGCAGCCCCTTGCGGGGCAATGTCCAGATGCCGGCCGGGGATCATGGCGACGGGTTTGCCCGATTTCAGGAAGGCGCTGAGGGTGCGGGCAATGCCGTTATTGCCGGCGCTCCAGAGCGCACCGGCAAAACCGATGCAGAAGGCGGCGTCGAAATCCTCGACGACGATCTGGTCGAGGCGAAGCGTATCGGCGAGATCGTCGCGCGCCGAGCGATCGGTGAGGAAACGGCGGGTGGACGGGTCCGGATGGGTGGTCCGGCGCAGTTCGTCCGTCAGGTTGGGAAAGCCGCCTGATGGTGTGGCAAGCACCACCTCTGCCGGCGCATCCTTGAAAAGGTAATAGGCCGGCGCAATGTTGATGATCCTGACTTCGCTGTCGGCCCCATCCGCGGCAAGAACGATCAGAAAGCGGATGGGCAGTTGACCGTCCATTGGCATGCTCCTCTTGATGCGATCATGCATGGAGGTCGGGAAGCAGACGAGTTGAGAGTTGTAAATCGGTGTAAAGGCCTCAGCCGGCGGCGTCCGAGAAGTGGGCCGGTTCATGGCCGAGGGCTTCGAGATCGACGCGGATGCGCCGCTCCCAGCCGCGGGCGCCATCCTGCCTTGCGGCATGGAGCGCCGCCTCAAGGGTGGCTGATGCAGCATCCAGCGCTTCCGGGCCTTGTCCCTTCTCGGTGACAAGCGCCTTGATGCGCAGAAGCTCGGGCAGGCACCAGCGTTCGCCTGATGCGTCGCAATGGGCGAGCGCTATATCGATGACGCCATGGGCTTCCGCATGCTGGCCGATATTGGAAAGCGCCTGGGCTTCCACCGACTGGAAGAAGGTGCGGAAGAGGTTGAAGCCGGCATGCCGCAGAATGTCCATCGCCGGGCGCAGCTTTGCGAGGCATAGCCTATATTCGCCGGCCCGCAGGTGGAGTTCCGCCTCGAAGCATTCGGCATAGGTATGCCAGACATCGAGTGATAGCGCCTTGGTATGGTCGCGCAGCAGCTGGATGGCCGCGGCCGCTTCGCCGTTATCGCCCGACAGAAGCGTGAGCGGGCAGACGGCTTCGGCAAGCAGATTGCTGATCGAATGGTTGTGGCCGATATCGCTAGCGTAACGCATGGTTTCTTCGACCTCGCGCATAGCAGCGTCCTCGTCGCCCAGCATCCAGAGGCATCGGGCCAGAATGATGCGCGCCGTTACACGCTGGTCGAACTGGAAGCGCACGGAATGGCGGGCCTGCGGCACGTGCTCATATTCCGCCAGCATCGCCAGAAGCTCGCTGCGGGCCTCGGCATGGCGACCAAGCCAGTGGAGTGTCGCGGCCCTCATGCGCCTGCCGATGATGATGTCGGTGGGGTCGGAAGAAGAGGGTGCGAGTGCTGCGAAACGCTCCGTCAGTTCCAGGCCCTGACGCGGTTCAGCGCGGTTCACCAGATCAACCCAGAGCGCCCAGATGGCGCGAAGCTGATGGTCGACATCACCGAGTTMTTCAGAAATCCGCCATGCCGTCGTCCAGGCGGCGACGCCGAGTTCCGGTGCATGGGTGGCGCGAAGCTGCGGCCAGCCGAGCGCGGCGTAAAGTTTCATCCGGCTTTTCTCGTCAAGGCCGGGGCGGGCGTCGAGGAAGGCGATGGCATGGGTGAGTGCGGCCAGGCATTCGTCGAGCAGCGACAGGCGGAAGAAGAGCGGCAGAGCGGCAACCGTGAGCCGCACACCGAGAAGCGCATCGCCCGAAGTGCCGAAGGCCCAGTCGAGGGCTACTCGAAGGCCCGGAACCTGCTGGGCGAAATCCTCAGGCCATTGGTCCGGCGGAGCGGAATAGAGATCCTGCTCGGCACTTTCGAGTGCGGCGCAAAGATAGCCGGAAAACCGAGCCATGACATCGGGCAGCTCGCCAGTATCAGCCAGTTTCTCACCGGCATAAAGACGGGTCGTGTCCAGCAGGCGGTAGAGGGTTTCGTCCGTCGTCGTCTCGACCGCGACGAGCGATTTGGCGACGAGGGCGGCCAGCAGGTCCTCGGGCTCGCCTCCAGAGAAGACGGCAGCGGCGGCCTCTCCGGTGAAGCGGCCGCGGAAGACGGAGAGTTCGCGTAGCGCCTGCTGTTCCTCCAGTGACAGGATGAGGTAGCTCCAGTCGAGCGTGGCGCGCAGCGTCTGGTGACGTGGCAACGCGGTACGCCGCCCGCGCGTCAGCACGCGGAAGCAATCCGACAGCGAGCGGGAGAGGGCGGCGACCCCCATCGCCTCCAGCCGGCCGGCGGCAAGCTCGATTGCCAGCGCAATGCCGTCGAGCCTGGTGCAAATATCGACGACATCGGCAGCATCCGCATCCGTCAACGTGTAACCGCCAAGGCAGGCATCGGCGCGTTCGACGAAAAGCTGCACGGCGGGCGAGACAAGGGCGGCCTCGGCGGTGACGGCACCCTGCGGCAAATCAAGCGGCAGGAGACGGTAGACACGTTCGCCTTCGGCGCGAAGCGGCTCGCGGCTTGTCGCGAGGATATACAGATCAGGCGCTTCGGCCAGCAGGTCCTCGGCGAGCTCGGCGATATCGGCCACCACATGCTCGCAGCTGTCGAGCACGAGCAGCAGCTTGCGCAGCTGCAGATGAGCCGCGATCTCCCTTGATATATCGTCGCTGCGGGAGAGGATGCCGAGGGCGGAGGCGATGACGGTCGGTATCAAATTACCGGTTGCGACCTCCGAAAGATCGATCCAGACGATCTCGCCGTCGAAGCCGCCTTGCGCGATGACGGCGCGGGCAACGGTGGATTTGCCGATGCCGCCGGGACCGGCAATCGTCACGAGGCGCCCCTTGGCGAGCTGGCCTGATATGGCAGCGATCGGTTGCTCGCGGCCGAAGATGCGGGCGGGCAGGCGCTCGGAGCGAAATCTCTGAGATGCAGTGGCAGGCGCTGCGCCATTGCTGCGACGGCTGACGGGCGCGATGAAGGTATAGCCGCGGCCCGGGACGTTGGCGATGAATTGCGGCTCGCGTTTGATATCACCCAGCGCCTTGCGCAGCGCCGAGACATGGACACGCAGATTGGCCTCGGCCACGAAAGTATCCGGCCAGACCTGCCTGACAATCTCGGCATTGGTCTTCAGCTCGCCGGGATGGTGCAACAAAAACAGCAGAATATCGATGGCGCGGCTGCCGAGCGGCACGGCAGAACCTTCCCGCATCAGGCTCCGCCTGGCAGGTGCGATCGAAAACGCGCCGAAATGAAACTCTTCTGCCAAGCACCGCCCCTCGCGTAGTGCCGGCAGGTTGAGCCAAATGCTTGCGTCCTGTCAAATGAAACGCTGCGGCGGGGCAGAAATTGCGACGGGATTTCAGTTGTTTAAGACCGCGCTGTTTTAGCCTTGTCCCCGCTCTGCGAGGATGGCGTTCAGCCGGGAGACATCCTCGCGCAGCGCGGTGAGTTCTGTGAGCACGCGCATATCGATCTTCTGGTGCAGCGACAGCACCTCCAGCTCGGCCTTCAGGTTCACCTCGTAATCCTTGGCGGCCTCGAAACGGTCGCGCTCGGCCTGACGGTTCTGCGACATCATGATGATCGGCGCCTGGATGGCGGCGAGCATGGAGAGGATCAGGTTCAGGAAGACGAAGGGATAGGGGTCGAAGGCCCTGGTCATCAGGATGACCGTGTTGATGATCGTCCAGATCACGAGGAAAGTGAGGAAAGTGATGATGAAAGACCAGGAACCGCCGACGCGGGCGATACCATCGGCTACACGTTCGCCAAAGGAGGATTCGGCGGCAATGGCGGCGTTGACATCGGTGGAGATGATCTTGCGCTCATGCGCCTTGGCGATCACACGCTTTTCGATGTCTCCGAGCTCATCGGCGGGCTTGCCGAAATGCAGGTGGACGAAATTCGGAAGATTATACATGGCATTGTCCCGGGAATGGATCGAATTGGCGCGCAGTATTCCGCCCTTGCCGCAAATTGCAATGCGTATCGGCGTCGCGCAAGGCAAACAGAGGGATAGGCACAGGCATGGGGCTGCCCTTCATCAAATTTTCGCCGCAGATGGCTACGGCTTTTGAAGCGGCTTATTGCGGTGCACGAAAGGGCGGATTAAATGAATGACATGACACAGGAAAACGCTCTCTCCCATACGTTCAACATCGCCATCGCCCAGCTGAACCCCACGGTGGGCGATGTCGCCGGCAACCTTGCCAAGGTGCGCGAGGCGCGCGCCGATGCAGCGCGGCAGGGTGCGCATATCCTCATGATGACCGAGCTTTTCATTTCGGGCTATCCGCCTGAAGACCTTGTTCTGAAGCCGGCCTTCATCCACGCTTGCTGGAAAGCTGTCGAAAGCCTCGCTGCCGATACCGCCGATGGCGGGCCGGGCATCGTCATCGGCTTTCCGCGCCAGGACGAAACGGGGCGCTACAACTCCATCGCCGTGCTCGACGGAGGCAAGGTGGTGGCGGTGCGCGACAAGATCGATCTGCCGAATTACGGCGAGTTCGACGAGAAGCGCGTCTTCGACCAGGGCGCGATGCCGGGACCAGTGAATTTCCGTGGTGTGCGCATCGGCATTCCGATCTGCGAGGATATCTGGGGCGATCTCGGTGTCTGCGAGACGCTTGCCGAAAGCGGAGCGGAAATCCTGCTCGTGCCGAACGGTTCGCCCTATTATCGCGGCAAGGTCGATATCCGCCATCAGGTCGTGCTGAAGCAGGTGATCGAAACCGGCCTGCCCATGGTCTATGCCGCCCAGCTTGGCGGCCAGGATGAGCTCGTCTTCGATGGCGCAAGCTTTGCCTTCAATGCCGACAAGTCGCTCGCCTTCCAGCTCAGCCAGTTCGAAACCGCGCTTGCGGTCACGACCTGGAAGCGCACGGAAAACGGCTGGCATTGCTCCGGGGGACCGATGGCGCGAATCCCCGAGAGTGAGGAGGCCGATTATCGCGCCTGCCTGCTCGGCTTCCGTGACTATGTGAACAAGAACGGCTTCAAGAATGTCGTGCTCGGCCTTTCCGGCGGTATCGATTCGGCGATCTGCGCGGCGATTGCCGTTGATGCGCTCGGTGAGGAGCGCGTGCGCACGGTCATGCTGCCGTATCGTTACACCTCGGAAGACTCGCTGAAGGATGCGGCCGATTGCGCCAGGGCGCTTGGCTGCCGCTACGATATCGTGGCGATCGAGGAGCCGGTGACGGGCTTCTCCTCGGCGCTATCAGATCTCTTCGAAGGCACCGACAGCGGTATTACCGAGGAAAACCTGCAGAGCCGCGCGCGCGGCGTCATCCTGATGGCGATCTCCAACAAGTTCGGCTCGATGGTGGTCACGACAGGCAACAAGTCGGAAATGTCGGTCGGCTATGCCACGCTTTATGGCGACATGAACGGCGGCTTCAATCCTATCAAGGACCTTTACAAGATGCAGGTCTATGCGCTGGCCCGCTGGCGCAACGAGAATGTGCCGCCGGATGCGCTCGGCCCCTCGGGCGAGGTCATCCCACACAATATCATCGACAAGGCGCCGTCGGCCGAGCTTCGGCCTGATCAAAAGGACCAGGATTCGCTGCCGCCTTATCCCGTGCTCGACGATATCCTGGAATGCCTGGTGGAGCGGGAAATGGGGGTCGAGGAGATCGTGGCGCGCGGCCATGATGTCGAGACGGTGCATCGCATCGAGCATCTGCTCTATCTCGCCGAGTACAAACGCCGCCAGTCGGCACCGGGCGTGAAGATCACCAAGAAGAATTTCGGCCGCGACCGGCGCTACCCGATCACCAACCGGTTCCGGGATCGCTGATTTTGAGACTTCCGGGAGGGGGCACATGCGCAGTTCGGTAGAGATCTATAACGTCAAGAGAGGCGAAAGCCGCGTCGTCTGGCAGACGGAGGCGCTGGTGGAGGCGCCGAATTTCTCGCGCGACGGCGCCTATCTGCTGATCAATGGCGACGGGCTGCTCTACCGCCTGCGGCTCGACGGCAGCGATCTTGTCGAGAAGGTCGACACTGGCTTTGCGGTCCACTGCAACAATGACCACGGCATTTCGCCCGATGGCGAAGAGATCGTCATTTCCGACAAGACCGAATTCGGCAAGTCGGCGATCTATATCCTGCCGATCGAGGGCGGCAAGCCGCGGCTGATCACCAAGAATCTGCCGTCCTACTGGCATGGCTGGTCACCGGATGGGCGCGAGCTTGCCTATTGCGGCATCCGCGACCAGGTTTTTGATATCTATACGATCTCCGTAGACGGCGGCGAGGAGAAGCGGCTGACGCATGGCGAGGGCCGCAATGACGGGCCGGACTGGTCGGTAGACGGGCAGTGGATCTATTTCAACTCCAGCCGCACCGGGCTGATGCAGATCTGGCGCATCCATCCCGATGGCACAGGTCTCCACCAGGTGACATCAGACAATTACGGAAACTGGTTCGCCCATCCGTCACCCAACAACGACAAGGTGCTGATCCTCTCCTACGACCCCGATGTCTTCGACCATCCGCGCGATCTGAATGTGCGTTTGAGAATGATGGACATGGATGGCGGCAACCTGACGGAATTGTTCGAGCTCTTCGGCGGGCAGGGCACGATCAATGTGCCGAACTGGTCGCCGGATGGCGAGGAATTCGCCTATGTGCGGTATTTCCCGGTAGGATCTTGAGAGGGCACACCGCCATTTGATGAGCGGGCGGTGGGGCTCTGGGCCGGCACGGCAATGACTGTCAGCGGGGGCCTCTAACGTCCGAGGCGCGCAATTCGTGCGCGTACAATCCGTATTGCGTTCCCCAACCGACTGCAACGATACGTTCACCCGACGACAGGCTCAATCTTACCTTTTCACGATCACGGCAAAATTGGTGTAGGAAGGGCATCTGTTCAAAGACAACTCTCGACGGGCATTTCGCTCCACCGAGGTCAATTGCTTTAACTACCGTGAACGGGAGCGCAACTTGATGACCTGCAAACAATGGGAGCAGTATCGGCCAAATGAACAGGATGTTGCTTCCCGTCAAATACCCAAGACACGCTGCACCTGAGAGGGCAAGGTTCAGTTCGTTCCGTCGAGCCCGTTTGCCACCTTTCCATGCGGCCCAGACAAGAAAAGCGGTGGACAGCAGGCCTAAGATGATGCGCGGAAGACGTGTCTCAGACGTCCAATCTGCAGAAGGTATGAAACTGGAACCTCCCATCACCACAATCGACGAGATACCGCCGAGAAACAGCCAGGTAACAGTCAAAATTACGATGAGTTTTGCAATCCGCAATCTTGCTGGCTGCGGTGAATCGTCCATGAATGCCTCGCAGAATTAGTGAGCTATTACCTTCATGAAGGTCTCCGATTTTCCAAGCAAATGATGATGGGACGGTGGCTCACTGATTTGCGGGGTCTGTTTCCACCGGACACGATGTTTCAGAAGCACGGTTCACAGTAACTCTTGAGTGCCCTCCGATGCTTTGGAGTTGCACCGAAACAGATTCTCCTCCGGCCGGGGCGAATCTTGAATCGATACTTGAAACGGTGTTCAGTCCCAACGGAAATGCCACTACGGTCGTCTCCGGTCGACCATACTTTACTGTGAACGAATAGAACACGATCGAGGCAAACTCATCAACGCCGCCATCTCGTGTTTTCGTCACAGCGGCGATTTGGTTGTTATCGCAAACGAAAAGACCAACTTCTGCGCCATCAACATACCATTGACCGGGAAGCTCAGGTGAAAGCACCCTTACGTTCCAACCCCGCTGGCTTGAAATGCGCCGGGCCTCATCTAGCGAGCTACCTAGTTCAAAAACGCTGGGGCTATCAGCTGTGTCAGCCTTGGCGCGTTCGGCATTGGATCCCAAGGCTGACACTAAGCAACAGGCAAAAAGCGAGCGCGCGAGAGTGGCAGTCAACTTTCATGTCCTTCAAATGTTCAATCGTAAGCTGTCATGATTGCATCAACGCCGGCATGCCACAAGTCTCCAGAGATGATGGGGCGGTGAGAAGTTGCTTCGGAATACAACTTCGAGTACGACGATAGATTAAGCACACGACGCAATACAGGTCTACCGCGAGATATGGCTTTGAGTAAAACTCATTTTATAAGAAAATCGATGATCATTATATTTGTAATATACTTCGTATCTCTCTACATTTTAGCTAGATTACCGACGTCATACGACAGCATTTGTGAAGAAATTTCCGACGCGGCCCAATTACGTGGACCACTATTTTTCATGATACTTCTTTCCCCGCAAGCTTACCTTCTATTTATATTGTCGTTGTTAATGCACGTCCTCAGGAAAAACGAGCGCGTCATAAAAGAAGCAATGTGGCTCTGGTCAGTGGTGTTTGTAATTGGTTCGGCGTGGACCGCTCTGTTCATCTATGCAATCCAAAACTCGTAGTTCCTGAAATCCTCAGAGGCAGATGATGATGGGGCGGTGGGGCCGCTATTCACTTTGAGAAGCGGGGTGACTCTTGACGCCTGCGGCGGCCAAAAGCCAAAACAAGGCGCCGGCAGCAATACCGAATACCGTTATTTCTGCGAGCAATTCGACAGCTTCCAGAAATCCCCACCATGTCATCATTCCGTTTTGGTAGGTGACGTGGTCATCAGTAGAAGCCTGATCCGGGCCGAAAAATAGGACCAGGCATATCCAGGGCAAGGTCGCCACCAAGGCTCCAGCCATCACACAATTTGCAAGGGACGGCCCTATGCGTCCCCTCAGATAGAGCAGCAATGGAATTCCCAGTACAAGAGTTGGCGGATAGGCACCGATGAATGCAACGACTTGGGTTGTTCGKATAATGCGTTCGGTCATATCCGGCAGGCCCTGATAGGCGGGGCTGAAAACAGCGTATGCGAAGGATGCCACCAAAGGCACTACTGCTAACGCAAGAGCAATTCTCCACCATGGCGGAGAAGCGAATGTCGTTACCGCCATGTGCACCGTCCCCAATTACCTTACAGAATTGCACGTCAACACGTGTATAACAATCGTCCGGTCAGACCATTCGGTTCGCGGGAGCGGGGGTGCTTTCCTATTTCCCAAGAGGAGGTAATGTCCGCCCAAAGGCGAACGTAGGAGTGACTATGTCTTGGGGTGCTTCCGAATGGAGCGTTGTCGTGGGCGCAGCATCCGCATTTGCCACAGCGGCAGCAGGGTTCATGGCACTCATTGCAGCCAAGTGGACGGTGGAGGAAACTCGCAAATCGGCCGACAGCAATTCCCAATTACTGAAGGAGCAAATTGAAGTTCAGAGACAGGAACTTCAGGAAACCCGCAACGCGGCGCTCGAAGTGGAACGAAAAGGAAAATTGCATGCTGCCTACACTATATCCAGGCTGGCAGGGTTGGCCGAAATGGCAATTCATAACGCAATGAACAACACCTCGGAAACAGATGAAATCAGACCCAACTTTTCCGAGGATCTTATTCGGCAGATAGAAGGGGCCTATCCTCTTCAGAGTTTCTTGAGCCGCAATAACCACATTAATTTTCAGATCTTGGACGCCACAGTTCATGGCCAAACAATGAAAACAAGGGAGCGGGCCCAACAAATTCTCTGGCATCTAAATGAACTTCGGAACGCTTTAACTCCCGTTATCGTGGGCCTACCTCTAGGTGAAGGTGATCGGTCCTATGGATCTGGTAGGGCATCACAAGACGCACAGATGTGACTCTGACACACATTCAGCGCGCCTTTGACGATGGGGCTGTGGGGCGCCAAGCCGGGAGCGTCAACACTGCCACCTCGTTGGCATTCTTCGCTGACACCGAATGAACGCCATCCGTCTTGACGGGGGGCCAGGGCGGACCACCCCACACATTCGAATTGCGCGCAGACATTGCGCTGTCCGCCCGGTCAATGACATTGTGGACATTCGGGAGGCCCACGCGGATCAGGTCATTACACGCCGGCATGGTTGCCATACCGGTTTTCGGCGACTGGCCTCCTGGCGTCGTGTAGCCGTCATTGCTGTCAGTTCGCGGAGTGATTGTCTGCTGGTGAACCCGCTTCCCGGCAAAGAGACCATATAGCGACTGAAACCTGCTGAACATCAGCGGGACGTCCGCATTGCCATAGGTAGCAAAGTCGTTGACGCCGAGAGCATTAACTCCGTCTGTGAACGGTGCACCGTCAAGAAGGGTTGCAAGGGTTGCCGCCCCGTTGGTTGCCAGCCCAGAGGCCGTGAGGTTGCCGATGGAGATCTTGAGATATGGTAGGCCGTACTTATCAAAGAGCCGAGGAATGATACCGGAACTGTATTTGGGACCGGATGCTTGTTCATCGCCGGTCCCGAAGGTCAGGCTATCCCCGAAAGCCACATAGGACCGAGCGCCATCAACGCCGATAATTTCAGCCTCGATATAAAATGACCCGAAGGTTCGAGTGCCAGTGGTCGGGTTGATCGTCCCACTGTTTCCTTGGTCGGAAGCGACGTTCCCATCCGGAATTCCCAGGACGGTGCAGGCCGCAGGATAACGACGGTMGGAAGCGCAATGCCATTGGAAAGGTTGACCGTCCGTTCTCCGAACAACGCGGCAGCAGGGATCGATAAGGGTTTCCCATCGACAGATGACTGAAGGACGTCTGCCCGCTGCTTCATGATCGCATTCGGTTTGCTCAGGGT
>NZ_JBFTNV010000040.1:2500-63816 GCF_056397645.1 Rhizobium sp. 05L429
TTTTACTCATGACGTCCGAGCCCAGTTCCTGTGAACCCATGGATGGCCTAGCCGGCTGGATATGGTGGAGGGACTGGAGGTAGGAAGGAAGCTTGTCGCTCTGGGTCGTTGTTGTTTGGTCATCTTTAGGGATGAGCATCTGACGGACGACTTGATTGCCGTTGCCTGACCGCGCGGTATCGGATCAAATCTCGAGAAGCTGGTCTTAAGACAGGCTGCAAGTGGGCTGCTCGGCGTAGCTCCAATAAAGCAGACCTGTCGAACACGTCGATGGCATTGTTGGATTGACTGGGTTGTAAAAGGTAACCCGGTCTGTTGCCGTTTCCTTCGGGGAGCGGGCAACGAGATGATGAGCATTGGCAATGAGAACGATTAAGTGTCGTAAGGGCATTTGGTGGATGCCTTGGCATGCACAGGCGATGAAGGACGTGATACGCTGCGAAAAGCCGTGGGGAGCTGCGAATGAGCTTTGATCCATGGATATCCGAATGGGGAAACCCACCTTAAATGCTTGGGAAATCTGTTCTGTTGGCTTTTGGTTGATCGAAGCGCAAGCTTCGCAAGGCCAGGGGCCAAACGGGAGAGGTTTCCAAGCATTGTGATAAGGTATCTTACTTTCGAATACATAGGGGTAAGAAGCGAACGCAGGGAACTGAAACATCTAAGTACCTGCAGGAAAGGACATCAACCGAGACTCCGCAAGTAGTGGCGAGCGAACGCGGACCAGGCCAGTGGCATTAGTGATTAAAGCGGAACGCTCTGGAAAGTGTGGCCGTAGCGGGTGACAGCCCCGTACGCGTAGATATCATTAATGTCCTAGAGTAGGGCGGGACACGTGAAATCCTGTCTGAACATGGGGAGACCACTCTCCAAGCCTAAGTACTCGTGCATGACCGATAGCGAACAAGTACCGTGAGGGAAAGGTGAAAAGCACCCCGACAAGGGGAGTGAAATAGTACCTGAAACCGGATGCCTACAAACAGTCGGAGGGGGCAACCCTGACGGCGTACCTTTTGTATAATGGGTCAACGACTTAGTGTAACAAGCAAGCTTAAGCCGGTAGGTGTAGGCGCAGCGAAAGCGAGTCTGAATAGGGCGATATAGTTTGTTGCATTAGACCCGAAACCGAGTGATCTAGCCATGAGCAGGTTGAAGGTTGGGTAACACCAACTGGAGGACCGAACCCGCATCTGTTGCAATAGATTGGGATGACTTGTGGCTAGGGGTGAAAGGCCAATCAAACTCGGAAATAGCTGGTTCTCCGCGAAATCTATTTAGGTAGAGCGTCTGGCGAATACTCCCGGGGGTAGAGCACTGGATGGGCTATGGGGACTCACCGTCTTACTGATCCTAACCAAACTCCGAATACCGGGAAGTACTACCAGGCAGACACACGGCGGGTGCTAACGTCCGTCGTGAAAAGGGCAACAACCCTAACCTCCAGCTAAGGTCCCCAAGTCATGGCTAAGTGGGAAAGGATGTGAGGATCCCAAAACAACCAGGATGTTGGCTTAGAAGCAGCCATCATTTAAAGAAAGCGTAACAGCTCACTGGTCTAAATAAGGGTCTTTGCGCCGAAAATGTAACGGGGCTAAAGCCATGCACCGAAGCTGAGGATTTGCAGTAATGCAAGTGGTAGCGGAGCGTTCCGTAAGCCTGTGAAGGGATACCTGTGAGGGGTCCTGGAGGTATCGGAAGTGCGAATGTTGACATGAGTAACGATAAAGAGGGTGAGAGACCCTCTCGCCGAAAGACCAAGGGTTCCTGCTTAAAGTTAATCTGAGCAGGGTTAGCCGGCCCCTAAGACGAGGCGGACACGCGTAGTCGATGGGAACCACGTTAATATTCGTGGGCCTGGTGGAAGTGACGGATCGCACAAGTTGTTCATTCTTATTGGATTGGATGGGCAGCGGAGCGGTTCCAGGAAATAGCTCCACCGTATAGACCGTACCCGAAACCGACACAGGTGGTCAGGTAGAGTATACCAAGGCGCTTGAGAGAACTATGTTGAAGGAACTCGGCAAATTGCACGCGTAACTTCGGAAGAAGCGTGACCCCATAGTAGGCAACTATTGTGGGGTGGCACAGACCAGGGGGTAGCGACTGTTTATCAAAAACACAGGGCTCTGCGAAGTCGCAAGACGACGTATAGGGTCTGACGCCTGCCCGGTGCTGGAAGGTTAAGAGGAGAGGTGCAAGCTTTGAATCGAAGCCCCAGTAAACGGCGGCCGTAACTATAACGGTCCTAAGGTAGCGAAATTCCTTGTCGGGTAAGTTCCGACCTGCACGAATGGCGTAACGACTTCCCCGCTGTCTCCAACATAGACTCAGTGAAATTGAATTCCCCGTGAAGATGCGGGGTTCCTGCGGTCAGACGGAAAGACCCCGTGCACCTTTACTATAGCTTTACACTGGCATTCGTGTCGGCATGTGTAGGATAGGTGGTAGGCTTTGAAGCGGGGACGCCAGTTTCCGTGGAGCCATCCTTGAAATACCACCCTTATCGTCATGGATGTCTAACCGCGGCCCGTTATCCGGGTCCGGGACAGTGTATGGTGGGTAGTTTGACTGGGGCGGTCGCCTCCGAAAGAGTAACGGAGGCGCGCGATGGTGGGCTCAGACCGGTCGGAAATCGGTCGTCGAGTGCAATGGCATAAGCCCGCCTGACTGCGAGACTGACAAGTCGAGCAGAGACGAAAGTCGGTCATAGTGATCCGGTGGTCCCGCGTGGAAGGGCCATCGCTCAACGGATAAAAGGTACGCCGGGGATAACAGGCTGATGACCCCCAAGAGTCCATATCGACGGGGTTGTTTGGCACCTCGATGTCGGCTCATCGCATCCTGGGGCTGGAGCAGGTCCCAAGGGTTTGGCTGTTCGCCAATTAAAGCGGTACGTGAGCTGGGTTCAGAACGTCGTGAGACAGTTCGGTCCCTATCTGCCGTGGGTGTAGGAATATTGACAGGATCTGTCCCTAGTACGAGAGGACCGGGATGGACATATCTCTGGTGGACCTGTTGTCCTGCCAAGGGCATAGCAGGGTAGCTACATATGGACGGGATAACCGCTGAAGGCATCTAAGCGGGAAACCCACCTGGAAACGAGTATTCCCTATCAGAGCCGTGGAAGACGACCACGTTGATAGGCCGGGTGTGGAAGTGCGGCAACGCATGAAGCTTACCGGTACTAATAGCTCGATTGGCTTGATCGTTCTCATTGACAATGCTCATCCCCGGCGAACGCCAAAGCGTTCGTCCGGATGATGATGCTAAAGACGTGTTCAAATAAAATGGATGTGAAAACATCCGCCAGCTTCTCAAAGTTGCGCTTCGCTGACCTGGTGGTCATGGCGGGGTGGCTGCACCCGTTCCCTTTCCGAACACGGCCGTGAAACGCCCCAGCGCCTATGGTACTTCGTCTTAAGACGCGGGAGAGTCGGTCGCTGCCAGGTCTGCAAAACGCAACTAAAATCTTCTCTTTGCATTTATTATACGGCCCATGCCGTCACAAAGGGCCGCTCTCAAAGCGGCCTTTCGTGTTTGGTGGCTTGGTGCCATATGACACGAGACAAATTGCTCTGCAATTTGCTCGGCAGTGATCCGCAAAGCGCTTGCGCTTTGCGTAGACGCGACAAATCCCAAAGGGATTTGCGCAAATCGGTATTTTGCCTCAGGCAAAAACCTGGACGGACGACGCTAGCGTCGACTGGATAACGCGGGGTGGAGCAGCCCGGTAGCTCGTCAGGCTCATAACCTGAAGGCCGCAGGTTCAAATCCTGCCCCCGCAACCAATCTTCCATATCGACCTAACAATCAAAAAGCCCGCATGGTAAAACCTGCGGGCCTTTCGACGTTCTAGCGCAGGGCAAAACGCATCGTCAGCGGCCGGTAAAAAGGCAAAACCCGACGAATCGGGACAGATGCTCGCCACCGACATAAGGAGCGGGCAAAAGGTCGATCTGCCGTAAAAACCGGTGACCGAACTAAAAGCCTAACCGAGCGTAGATCGGTTTGGCGAGCCGTTGCGCCGGCCTCACGATTAGGGCGGACCGACGATCGCTTAAAGGAGGGGACCGTATCCGGTCCGGGATGCGCTGAACGAGCGATCTATTTTCGCCTCGGCAGGACATCAGCGGTGGAGATAAGTGCAGGTGTTGTCTTCAATCGGTCGCGGTGGTAGTATTCTGTAGTATCGTTGCAGCTTTGGCGCGCGCTTTGTATGTTTCGTCTGTGAGTTGCCTCTGATCAGCAGAGAATCTCTCGCGCGTGAGAGACTTACTCAGAAGCTTGCTTTCAACCACCGCCGCTCAACGGTGCCTCCGCCTGTTTGTCTCAAACGTGCACGGATATACTGGAGGGAAAAATGAACACGTACACGATAAGTCTCACTCTCTTAGGCTGCCTTGCCTTGTCTGGCTGCCAATCTGCTTCGACGTCCCAAGGAGGACGCAGTAACGAGTTCGGCTGCATCGCCGGTACGGTCGGCGGCGCGGTCGTCGGCGGATTGCTTGGCGCGACCATTGGCTCAGGGACCGGACAGCTCTGGGCTGTTGGCGGCGGCGCCACGCTGGGCGCTGCGGGTGGCAGTGCGTTGACATGTCATTGACGCGAAAGGTCGGAATTATGAAAAGAGTAGTCCTGCTGACGGGGTTCGTTTTCTTTACCGCCATTGCGGCCGATGCGCAGAATCAACCGATAGCTATGAACCAGGGCCAAATGGACCGGCTCGATCGTGACAAGAATGGAGCGGTCGACCGATCTGAATATCAAGCCTTCATGACGTCGGCCTTCGCTGGTCTGGACAAGAACAAGGACGGCAGCCTGAACTCTGACGAAGTTGCCCAAGTTCTGACTGTCCAACAATTCTCCGCCACCGACGCCAACGGTGACGGCAAGGTCAGCCAGAGCGAGTTCCTGAATAGGGTGATGGCGGACTTCAAGGCTGCCGACCGCGGCGGCGACGGGAGCCTGCAGTAACAAAAGCGGCCCAAGCGCCAAAGCAAGTGTGTTCCACTCGCCTCTATGCGGTAACGACGGCCAGCTGCGTTCGTCCGGCAGGCTTCATTGAGGCGGCCCGCACATAGTTCATCATGCCGGTCTCGTGAGGCTCGAGGGTGTGGGACAGGGTTGCCTACTCATCGCGTCGCAGGTTGCGAATTCGGTCGAAGAGGACGGCAAGCACAATTGCGCCACCGATAAAACTACCTTGCCAGAACGCGTTGATGCCGAGCAAACCAAGACTGTTCCGGATAATCTCGATGAGTGCGGCGCCGATCAACGCACCAAAGGCGGTGCCGACACCGCCAGCCAGGTTGGCGCCGCCGATAACCGCGGCGGCAATGACCTGAAGTTCCATCCCGGCGCCGATATTTGTGGTGACAGCGCCGAGCCAGCCGGTTTGAATGATACCGGCAACCCCCGCCGACAGGGCAGAAATCATATATACGATAACCTTGATCCTCGGCACGGGAACGCCCGTGAGAGTCGCGGCGTGCTCATTGCCGCCGATGGCAAAGACATAGCGGCCGAACTTGGTCCAGCGCAGCACGAAACCAGTAATGAGTGCCAACACGACCATGTAAAGCACTGGGTTGGCGATGCCAAAAAACCAGGCGCCACCGCCCAGCGCTAGTAGCTTGTCGTGATCGGGCCCGAACTCGAAAACGACGGTGTTGTTGGATGCGACCATCGCAAGGCTACGCGCAATCGACAGCATCCCGAGCGTGACGACGAAAGGCGGGAAGCCAAGATAGGCAATCAATACGCCGTTGAAAGCTCCGACCAAGAGAGCAGTACCGATCGAAGCGGCGATACCGACTTCAATGCTGTATCCCGCGTGCATGACGACCGCCAGCACCATGCTGCACAGGCACAGCACGGAGCCAACGGACAGGTCGATGCCGCCGGTGATAATGACCAGCGTCATGCCCAGCGCGATAATTGCGACGAAGGTGACGTTGCGGGTGATGTTGTAGATGTTCTTCGCTGTCGCAAAGGAGTCCGTCGCCATCGACAGAAAAATGCAGGCGAGAATGACCGCAATCAGAACCCAGAATGTCTGGCCGCCCAAGACTGCTGCAAGCCAGCTCCGTTGCTTCTGTCCGATCGTCTGGTCAAGTGTAATCGCCATCGTCGACCTTCTTCGTTTTTGTTGCAACGGATAGCATCGATCACACCTGTTCGATGGCGCCGGTAATAAGCCCCGTCACTTCCTCCGGCGAACTTGCCGCAATCTGCTTGTCAGCGACCTTCCTGCCCCGCCGCATCACGATCACGCGGTCGGCAACCGAAAAGACGTCGGGCATGCGGTGGCTGATCAGGACAACGACGATACCGCGGTCACGCAACTGACGGATCAGATTGAGAACCTCAGCGACCTGACGCACGGAAATGGCTGCCGTCGGCTCGTCCATCAAGACGATTTTCGCTTCCGACAGCATGGTGCGGGCGATCGCTACCGCTTGCCGCTGGCCCCCTGACATTTGCTTGACGAGATCGCGCGGTCGCGTTTCGGATTTGAGTTCGCGGAAAATCTCTCCGGCGCGCTTGTACATGGTCTTGTAGTCGAGGATGCGAAGAGGCCATATGCCGCGGCGCAATTCTCGTCCGAGGAACACATTTGCTGCCGCCGTAAGATTGTTGCAGAGCGCCAGATCCTGATGAACGATCTCGATGCCATGCTGGCGTGCCTCCTTCGGCCGATGAAGCACGAGATCGGCGCCGTCGAGGCGCATGGTTCCATGGCTCGGTCGAAAGTTGCCGGCGATCATCTTCACCAATGTGGATTTGCCAGCGCCGTTATCGCCCATGAGGCCGACCACTTGCCCAGCTTCGAGTGAAAACGAAACATCGTTGACGGCCTGGATGGCGCCGAAATGTTTGGAAATATTGGTGAGTTCAAGAACCGCCACCAGCCTCCGGCCTCCCAAAACCTGCAGCTATCCGTCGCTCCGAACCCGGCTTGTTTTCGACGCGCGGCTCCAGCGAATTCGCTTTTCCAACGTCCTCCCAGGAAAAGCGATTGTGAGCATTTACGCAAAACCCTGCGACAGCGTCAACAGATTGTCCGAGGTATTGGGTCTATTGTCGCAAAAATCTGTTTTGTCAGACAAATATCATTTGACGCGGGCAGCGCCTGAATATTAGCTTTCAGTGGGGGAGAGAGAGCATGCTAATCCTTGTTACCGGTGCGACGGGCAAGGTCGGGCGGCACTTCATTGCTGGGCTGCTTGACGATCCGAGGTTTTCCAAAGCCCGTATTCGCGCGCTTTGTCATAATCGTTTGTGCGATGAAACCGACCGTGTCGCCGTCATCCGCGGCTCGATCGCCGACCGCGATGTTGTGGCAGCGGCGCTCCATGACGTCACCCATGTCGTGCATCTCGCCACATGCAAGGAAACGCCTGAAGACATCATGGACGTTACCGTCAAAGGTCTCTTTTGGCTGCTTGAGGAGTTCCGCGCGAGCGTCACGGCACGCCAGTTCATCCTGATCGGCGGCGATGCGGGCATAGGGCATTTCCACTATCGCCACAATGGGCCGATCACCGAGAACGCTCCTCATTGTGCCTATCCAGGAAGCTACGCGCTCTCCAAGGTCCTGGAAGAGGTCATGCTGGAGCAGTTCGGCATTCAGTACGGCCTCAATGGTTGTTGTCTGCGCGCGCCCTGGATCATGGAAAAGGATGATTTTAAATATACGCTTTCTTTTGGTGACGACGTGTTTGGCGGTCCAGACTGGAAGACACTCGTTCCGGAGGAAGCGGCGCGGCGTTATGCGGCCATGGGGACGGTGCCGCTGTTGCTCGATGCCGACGGGCGTCCGCTGAAACGCAATTTCGTGCATGTCGATGACCTGGTGTCTGCAATATTGGCGGCAATCGACAACCCCCGGGCCGAGCGCCAACTCTTCAATATCTGCATGGATCGACCCGTCGATTATGCTGAAGTTGCCGCCTACCTGTCGCGCACGCGCAATCTCGGCTCTGTCGAGATACCAAGCCGGTTCCATTCCAATTGGATGGACAACAGCAAGGCGAAATACCTTCTGGGTTGGCGGCCAAACTATAATCTCGAAATGCTTATCGACTCGGCATGGCAATACGAGCGTTCGGAGGAGGAGCCTCGTATCGTTTGGTATCCGGGTTGATGTCGTGTGGCGGGCACGTGGTGCCCGTCTGTTTCAAGGGAGGAAACTATGAGGAAGGCATTATTACTTACAGCCGCAGTCTTAGCACTAACCGCCGGGCAGGCCCTGGCCAAGAAGCAACTCGTCATCGTCGTCAAGGGCCTCGACAATCCGTTCTTCGAAGCAATCAACCAGGGTTGCCAGAAATGGAACAAGGAGAACCCCACTGCGGAATACGAGTGCTTCTACACCGGTCCGGCATCGACATCCGATGAAGCCGGCGAAGCACAGATTGTTCAGGATATGTTGGGCAAGGCAGACACGGCGGCAATCGCAATTTCGCCGTCGAATGCAAAGCTCATCGCCCAGACCCTGAAGACAGCCAATCCGACGGTTCCGGTGATGACGCTCGATGCCGATCTTGCAGCCGAGGATGCCGCGCTGCGCAAGACCTATCTCGGGACCGACAACTATCTGATGGGCGCACGCATCGGCGAATACATCAAGAAGGCCAAGCCGAGTGGCGGTAAGATCTGCACTATCGAAGGCAATCCGGGAGCGGACAATATTCTGCGCCGCGCGCAGGGTATGCGAGACACGCTCACCGGCCAGAAAGGTCTGACCGCGCTGAAAGGCGAGGGCGGCTGGACGGAAGTCGCAGGCTGCCCGGTATTTACCAATGACGACGGTGCCAAGGGCGTGCAGGCAATGACCGATATCCTTGCGGCCAATACCGACCTGGATGCATTCGGCATTATGGGTGGCTGGCCTTTGTTCGGCGCGCCGCAACCCTATCGCGATCTGTTCAAGCCGATGGCCGACAAGATCGCCAGCAACGATTTCGTCATTGGTGCCGCCGACACGATCGGCGACGAGGTCGCTATTGCGAAGGAAGGCCTGGTGACTGCGCTCGTCGGCCAACGGCCATTCGAGATGGGCTACAAGGCACCTTCGGTGATGATGGATCTGATTGCCGGCAAGCCGGTTGAAGATCCTGTTTTCACCGGGCTCGATGAGTGCACGAAGGACACAGTCGATACCTGCATTCAAAAGTAGGCTCGCGGTTTGGCGCACCTGATACAAGGGTGCGCCGACTGCCTCCACGAGACGGATCGAAAGATCTGCAGGGCTTGACGCGACCTAGATTCCGCGCTTTCTGGCGGGGTCAATCGCAGGCGACTTCCTCGTTATTACGATTGTTTTGATGGTACGTGCAGACAATCGAAGAATGCTGAGGCAGTAGAAAAGATGCCTGACAAAAAATCGGGAAAGCTGACGGCTCCGGCCGAGGTGGTGACGGTTGACCGTTCGGCCACCGCAAGGCGCCCAAATGCTCCCCGCATGACCGGGGCGAGTGTTCATGTGTCTTTGGCAGGCGAGATCGGCCTGCGAATCGTGCGCGGCGACTATCCGCCGGGCACGATCCTGCCGAATGAGGCAAAGTGGTCGGAAGTCTTCGAAGTCAGCCGATCGGCGGTGCGCGAAGCGATCAAGATGCTGATGGCAAAAGGCCTGCTGTCTTCCCGCCCGAAAATCGGTAGTTGGGTCGAACCCAAGGAACGTTGGAACCTGCTGGATCGGGATGTATTGGGCTGGTATGCCGCATCTCCCGATCGTGAATCGTTTCTGAGGGCCGTGCAGGAACTCAGGCATATGATCGAGCCGGAGGCGACAGCACTTGCTGCCGAGCGCCGAACGGAGGAGCAGATGAGCGCGATCAGTCAGGCCCTGCATGACATGGATCAGGCGACATCACTCCAGCAGCGCACAGAATCCGATGCGCGATTTCACATCGCAATCTTGCGCGCCTCCGGAAATGATCTGTTGGTGCCGCTCGGCGTCTTGATCGAATCGGCTCTGAACCAGCTCTTCGCCCATGTCACCCGGGAGGAAGACAATTTGCAATATGCGCTGAAACTTCATGAAAATATTGAGAAAAGCATCCGATTGCAGCGACCTAACATGGCGCGCAACGCAGTCCGTAAGGTGCTGGCAAATACCGACCAAATCATAGCGCGGTGGTCACGATAGAAGTTGCATTTTGCCGGCCGAGGAAGCGGCCGCCAGTTCCGCTGGCGTATCTTCGCCAGCGAATAGCGCAAAGCCCGCATTAGAAGCCAAAAGGTAGGCCGGCCAAAGCGGACTTCTTTGTTGGCAGCAGAGCGATGATTTAGCACCCGGCGCAGAGGCGCGCGGCTGCTTTTGCAAAATTTCCGGATGCCTAGGCAGCAATGGGCCATGAGATTCTGGTGGCGTTTCCAGTGAGCTGGAGGTTACTTCAAACACAGCCAAGCTTCTACAAGCATAGATAGCTGATGTTCTTGTCGCCTGCCAGCTGTGAAGAATGCATCCCACCGCTAAGCCATAAGCATAGTGCGCCAATCCTTGTCGGGATATTCGAGCCTAGTCTATAAAATTCGAATGTGCTAAATTTAAAGGCGAGTGGACGTTCCACAATTTCCGTTTAGCGACCTTCATCGACCTTTCGAGGTCCTGCTGTCTCATTCAGCTGGGGTATTTGTTTTCATGCCGTAAATCGATGAGCTTTCCAGGGAGGGGAACAATGCGAGAATGTGCATCTTCTCTAAGAGCGGAGCGACGCTGGAGGCGTCATCTGATCTTCGAATTATCGACGCTCAGTGTCGTCTGCGCGGCCAGTCTTTTCGCAGGGATCGCCGTCGCGCAGGCGCCCACCGACGAGCAGAAAAGCGCGATCAGATCAGCCTGCCGATCCGATTTCATCGCACAATGCTCTGGCGTGCAGCCGGGGGGCATGGAGGCACTGAATTGCCTGCAGCAACACGATTCCACCCTCTCCGCTGCCTGTCGTAAGGCGGTGTCGGCGATTGGCACCAAACCGAAATCGACATCCGCAGAGCCATCTCAAACTGCGCCTGTCACGACAGGTGCGGCGACGCCGGCCCCGGCAGCCGGCACTCAGACGGCGGTTCAACCAACCGAGGCGCAGCGCGATGCCGTCAAGTCGGCCTGCCGCTCCGATTTCATGGCGCAATGCTCCGGCGTGACCCCCGGCGGTGCGGCGGCGCTCTCCTGCCTGCAGCAGCATAGTGCCCGTCTGTCGGCGCCCTGCCAGCAGGCGGTCGCGGCCATTAATGCAGCGGGTGCGCCCGCAGCCGGTGCAGGTGCTGCCACAGCTGCCGCACCGCCGGCGACGCGACCGGCGGCCATGCCCGTCTTCTCTCCGCGTGAGGAAGTGATGATCGTGCGCGAGACCTGCGGACCGGACTTTCGGGCATTTTGCCGGATGGTGCCGGTCGGCGGAGGGCGGGTCATCTCGTGCCTGCGGGACAATCTGCAGCGTGTATCGCCAGCCTGTCACAGGGTGCTGACCTCGGGACTGTAGCGGCTTTCCAATACGCATACGGGTTCGCTGGGAATGCCTGAACCGTCAGGCATTCCGCTGACAGGTCCGCACCACCATTCTGCGATCGTTGCAGCGCGATCCGAAATCCCCGCATTCGATGAATTCAATGACGACACAAGCGAAAGGCAATTGCCATGTCATCGACTTCTCATCTATCGCGATTGAAACGAATACTGACCTATTCCACCGTTGCTGCCGGCCTCGTCCTGCCGACCCATGCGTGGGCGGATGATGCCAAAGATCTTCTTAAGGCCATGTCCGATTTCCTCGCGGCGCAGAAAACGATATCTTTCAGCTATCAATCATCGCTCGAAGCCGTGACACCGGATTTCGAGAAGCTACAGTTCGTCAGTTCGGGTACGGCCAATATCACCCGGCCTGACAAACTGCGCGTCACAAGAACCGGGGGCTTTGCCGATATCGACGTCAGCTTTGACGGTTCGGTACTGACCGTGCATGGCAAGAATCTCGATGCCTATGCGAAGATCGACGGCAAGGGTTCGCTCGATGATCTGATCGACCGGCTTGCCGATGCAGGCGTCGAAGCGCCTGGCGCCGATCTTTTGTCATCTCATGTCAACGACATATTGATGTCCGATGTGACCGAGTCAAAGCACATTTCCAGCGCCTTCGTCGATGGCGTGGAATGCGAATATCTCACCTTTCGCACGCCGGAACTCGACTGGCAAATCTGGATACAGACGGGGTCGCAGCCGATACCGCGACGCTATGTGATCACCAGCAAACACGTCGTCCAGGCGCCGCAATACACGCTTGAGATCAGCGACTTCAAAACCGGGGCAGAGGTTGCCGCCACTTCCTACAACATCGAGATCCCGGCCAATGCCAAGACCGTCGATCTGAGCGAACTCCAATCGATCGATGAGCTTCCGGCGCCTGCAGTTACAGGAGAGATGAAATGACCTTCAGTAAGCTCTTTTTCGCCTTTTGCCTTGCCGGCGGGATGATTTTTGCCGATTTTCGCGTAGAGGGAGAAGGTCCGCTGCCGTTTTCGATCGGCTTCGCCACACCGGCGGGGGCTGTCATCGGCCGTCCCTTGACACCGCTATCCTATGCCGGCGTTGCCCGCCGGACGACGCGCCGGGTTGTCCGGCGAACGGCAACAACGATCGCGGTTCTGCCGCCCGGCTGCCTTTATGGTCCCTACTATGGTGGCTATTATTACCGCTGCGGTGGCCTGTACTATGCCAAGAGCGGCGGCGTTTATGTGCAGGTAATCGTGCAATAGGCTCTTAATGCAATCCTATTGCACCTTCATCTCCGCATCTACGACCGCCGGGTCTTTGGTGCTGCGGCGCCTTCTGAACTCTTCGAGGCGCTGCAGCACGACGTAGAAGGACGGGACGAACAGCACGGCAAGGCAGGTCGATGCGATCATGCCGCTGAAGACCGATATGCCGATCGATTTGCGGGCGGATGCGCCGGCACCCGTCGCCAGAACGAGCGGCAAAACGCCGAGGATGAAGGCGAAGGATGTCATGAGGATCGGGCGGAAACGCAAGCGCGCCGCTTCGACTGCCGCATCCATTATCTCCATGCCTTCCGCCCGCTTTTCCCGCGCATATTCGACGATCAGAATGGCATTCTTCGATGCGAGCGCGATCAGCAGGATCAGGCCGATCTGGGTGTAGAGGTTGTTGGCGACGCCCGCTGCCGTTAACGCCCCGACGGTGCCGAGCAGGGCAAGCGGCACGGCGAGCAGCACCGCAAAGGGCAGGATCCAGCTTTCATACTGTCCCGCAAGCACGAAATAGACGAGCAGCATGGCAAGCGCGAAGATGTAGTAGATCTGCCCGCCGACAATTTTCTCCTGGTAGGAGAGTGCCGTCCATTCATAGCCGGTGCCGGGCGGCAAAGTGCTGTCGGCGACCTGTTGCATGACGTCGAGCGCCTGACCCGAGCTGAAGCCGGCAGCAGGCCCGCCAACGATCGTTGCGGTCGGGTACAGATTGTAGAGGCTGATCAACGATGGGCCTTGCATGGCCTTGATATCGACGACGGTTCCGAGCGGCACCATGGTGCCATCGCCGGCTTTGACCTTCAGATTGCGGATATCGTCCTGGCTGACGCGGAATTCGGAGGATGCCTGGGCATAGACCTGGAAGGTGCGGCCAAACTTGTTGAACTGGGTGACATAGCTCGATCCGACATAGCCTGACAAAGCGGAGAAGACCTGGCCGACCGTGATACCCAGCGTCTCCGCCTTGATTCGGTCCACGGAGACCTCAAGTTGCGGCACGTTGGAACGGAACGGCGTACTGAGTCTTTGCAGCGATGATTGGGCTTCACCGTTTTTCACGATCGTATCGGCCAGCGACTGCAGCAGAGCGTAATCAGAAATACCGTTCTTGAGCTCCACCTGCATCGTGAAGCCGCTGGCATTGCCGACGCCCTGGATCGGAGGCGGTACGATGACCAGGGTCTTGGCAACCAGGACACTCTCCAGGGCGCCATTCAGATGTTCGTAGATCGACAGGAGATCCTGTCCCTTCACCTTCAGTCTCTCGTCCCAGTCCTTCAGCACGACATAGGCAACGCCGGCATTCTGGAGGCTGGCATTGTTATCCAGAACCGATACGCCGCTGATTGTCAGGACCTGATCGACGCCAGGCGTCTGTTGAGCGATCTTGCCGACCTCGGCGATGACGGCGTCGGTCCGTTCCTTGGATGCGCCATCGGGCAGTTGGGCACCGATCAGCACATAGCCTTGATCTTCGATCGGCAGAAACGCGGTCGGTATGCGGGTCAGCCCCCAGATGGCGCCTCCCATCAGTGCTAGCGCCAGAAGGACCATGATGGCGGCGTGGCGCGTCATGGCGCCGATCAGCCTGACATAGCCGCGTTCGCCCCAATCGTAGCCCCTGTTGAAGCCACGATAGATGAAGTTTCTTTTCTCGGGAGGTACAGGCGTGCGCAGCCAAAGGGCGCATTGCGTCGGTTTCAGCGTCACGGCGTTGATGGCGCTGATCAGTGCCGTAGCGGCAATGACGAGCGCGAACTGCCGGTAGAGTTGACCCGTAAGCCCCGGCAGGAAAGCAGCCGGAATGAACACGGCCATCAATACCAGGGTAATGCCGATGACCGGGCCCAGCAGCTCATCCATTGCCTTCTCGGCTGCCTTGCGGCCGGACATGCCGGCCTCGATGTGTCGGGCGACCCCTTCGACAATGACGATCGCGTCATCGACGACGATGCCGATGGCAAGAACGATCGCAAACAGCGTGGACAGATTGACCGTGAAGCCCATCGCCGCCATCGCGGCAAAAGCGCCGATGATGGTGACGGGAACCGTCGTTGCCGGTACGAGCATCGCCCGCCAGTCCTGCAGGAACAGAAGGATGACGATGAGAACGAGAACGCCGGCCTCGATCAGCGTCACATAGACTTCGTCGATCGAGGCATTGACGAACTTCGTCGTATCAAAGGGCATCTGATATTGGAGCCCTTGCGGGAAGCTCTTCGACAATTCCTCCATTTTCGTTCTGACCGCCTGCGCGACCGCAATGGCGTTTGCCTCGGGCAACTGGAAGATACCAATGCCGGCGGCCGGGCGGCCATTCTGCATGAAGGACTGGCTATAAGTCTGGGCGCCGAGCTCGACCCGGCCGATATCGCGAATCCGCGTCACCCGGCCGCCATCTGCGCCATCCACCTTGACGATGATATTCTCATAGTCGACAGCGTCATTCAGGCGGCCGTTGACGTTGAGCGTGTACTGAAAGGTCTGCCCCTGAGGGACTGGAGGAATGCCGAGCTGACCGGCCGTGACCTCCTGGCTCTGCTGCTGCACGACGTTGACGACATCCTGCGGCGTCAGGCCACGCGCCTGCAGCAAGTTCGGATCCATCCAGATGCGCATGGCATATTGGCCTGCGCCGAAAACCGTGACGTTGCCGACTCCCGGCAGACGGGCAAGTTCATTCTGCAGGTTGATGACGGCATAGTTTGAGAGGTAGAGGCTGTCATATAGGGTTTCGGACGACGTCAGGGTGACGAAGCCGAGGATTGACGTCGATTTCTTCTGAGTGGTGACGCCCTGGACCTGCACCGATTGCGGCAGCGACGACATGGCGATGGCGACACGGTTCTGCACAAGGACCTGCGCCTGGTCGGGATCGGTGCCGATGGCGAAGGTGACCGTCAGCGAATAGGTCCCGTCACTTGCGCTCGTGGACTGCATATAGAGCATATCCTGGACGCCGTTGACCTGCTGCTCGATCGGCAGCGCGACCGTGTCGACAAGCGTCTTGGCGCTGGCGCCCGGAAACCGCGTCGTGACCTGCACGGTCGGCGGAACGACATTCGGATATTGCGCCACCGGCAGTTGGAAGAGAGCCACCGCGCCGATGAGAACAAAGACCAATGCCAGAACATTGGCGAGCACCGGCCGTTCGATGAAGAAGCGCGAGATCATGCTGTTGTCCTTGGACGTTCAGATGAAGCGTGGTGGCGGATTTACTGCGTCGTCATGGCCTTTGCATCGGTGCTGGCTTCCGCCGGCTGTGCGTTCATATCGATTTTCTCAGGCGCAACCTTGCTGCCGGGGATGGCCTGCTGGATGCCCTGGATCACAACCCAGTCAGCTGGCTGAATACCGGACTCGATGACGCGGAGGGCGCCTTCGCGCTGGCCCGTCTTGACCTGTTTCTGCTCGATCATATCCTCCTTGCCGAGGACGAGCAGGTAGCTGCCGAGCTGGTTGGTGGCGATCGCGTCGTCGCGCACGAGCAGTGCTTTATTGTTCTGCTCGACGGGCACGCGAACGCGAACGAAGAGGCCGGGGAGCATGACTTTGTCCTTATTGTCGAACAAAGCCCGCACCTGAAGCGTGCCGGTGGACGCATCGAGCTGGGGCGAGACGTAATCGAGATGCCCTTTGTGGGGATACCCTTCCTCGGATTGCAAGCCGAGCTCGGCAGGGATGCTGGGTAGATCCGTCTGCTTGAACGTGCGTCCCTGCTTTCTCAGCATATCCTTGATCATCAGCACCTGTGTTTCGCTGACGTTGAAATAGGCATAGATCGGGTCTGTCTGAACGATGCTGGCAAGCTTGGTCGGACCCGAGACGCCGACGAGCGTGCCGATATCGACGAGGTGATTGGTCACAGTGCCGTCGAAGGGCGCAAGCACTTCGGTATAGCCGAGATTGATTGTCGCAAGCTCGAGATTGGCCTGGGCATTGAGGATGGAAGCGTTTGCTTCGTCGAGCGTGGCCTTGGCGCTGTCGACGGCGGTTTGCGTGGTGACCTGCTGCTTCAGAAGGTTGAGCTGTCGGTCATATTCCTGCTTGGCCCCGACCTGGGACGCCTGTTGCGAGGCGAGCGATGCTTTCGCCTGATCGAGCTGCGCCTGGTAGGTATCGCGCTCGATGCCGAAGAGCTTGGTGCCCTTCGTCACCGTCGTACCGTCCTGATAGTCGATCGATTGAAGGTAGCCCTGGACGCGCGCTTCGATATCAACCGAATTCAGCGCCGCAGTATTGCCCGTCAGTTCGAAATAGAGGGTGATCGGCTGCTGGACTGGCTGCGCAACGCGGACGGCGGGCGGCGGCGGCGGAACATACGTATTGCTGCTGCCATCGCAGGCAGCGAGTGCTCCCATGCCGATGAGTGATACGAAAATTTGCAGGCCCCGATGCAATCCCTCATGCATTGCTGCTGCCCCGACGATCTGTGTGCCCCGGTCTCATGCGTGCCTTGGCGGCGACCCCCATAAGTCGCCAGATATCAGGCATGTGATACTATGTCGCGGGATTGTTCGGAATTGCAATAGTTCCCGGCACGCAATTTAGCTGTGCCTAAATGATTGGTGGCCGCGTAATCCCGGTAACGGCTTAGTTCGCAGATTTTGTGCTCACTGCTGAGTAATGAGCAGCACGTAAGCCACGAACAGCATCAGGTGAACTGCGCCCTGCATGAGATTGGTGCGGCCACTTGAAAAGGTGATGATGCTGACAGCGAGCGTCAGCACGAACATGACAAGATCGGGACCCTGAAGCCCTAGCGTGACCGGGTGCCCGTAAAGGTGGCTTATTGCCAGCATGGCCGGCACGGTGAGGCCGATCGTCGACAGGACCGAGCCGAGGAAGATGTTGATGGCCCGCTGCAGGTGGTTCGCGATCGAGGCGCGCACGGCACTGATCGCCTCTGGTGTCGCGACAAGCACCGCCATGACCACACCTCCGAGTGCTGCCGGTGCGTGCAGGGTTTCGATCACGTAGTCGATCGGCCGGGCGAGTTGTTCGACCAGGAAAACAACCGGCCCCATGTAAACGAGGAGCAGGACAGCATGATGCCACACGGATCGATGGTGCCGTATGCCGACTATATGGTGCTCATGATGGTCATCATCGGCGAAGTAGCGCTGATGACGGCCGGCCTGGAGGAGCAGAAATATACTGTAGAGGCCGATCGAGACGATGCCGAGAAACATCTGCCGCGGGGTCGATGGGTGGGGACCATCCGGACCGGTCAGAAAAGTCGGCATGACGAGGCTGAGGGTCGCCAGCGGCACGATGACGCCAAGATAGGTATTGGCACCGTGCAGATTGTGCTGCTGATCCTCTCTGCGCCATGCGCCTGACAGCAGCGACAATCCTACCATGCCGTTCAGGATGATCATCACCACGGCAAACAGTGTGTCGCGTGCGAGCGTCGGATTATTTTCCCCATGAAGCATGACAGCTGAGATCGCCATCACTTCGATCGAGGTGATGGCGAGGGTCAGGATGAGGGTCCCGTAGGGCTCCCGAAGCTGCTCGGCCAGATGATCGGCATGACGAACGACCGACATGGCGGAGCCCAGCACAACGGCAAAAAGCCAAAGAAAAATGACGGTAAACCAGAGGGGCTCGGAAAGCCGCGCGAAGATTGGCCCGGAGAAGACGAAGAAAACCAGGCCGGTCGCGACGCTGACGCCGAGGAACCATTCCTCACGTATGGCACCCGCCATGCTGGTAGTGCGAAATGCGGCGCTGTCAGTCATCGGAACTACTGCCGGCCACGGAATACCGTAGCATCACGACCACGATCGCTGCCATTTTCCTCTCCGCCTTCGCCCGCCCGGGCAAACCGAGCGGTGCGGTTTGGCGGGGGTCGAGAGTGATTGTCTCACGCGGAGGGGCATTCCGGCTATCTAAAAATCATCGCCTCACGTTTCCGGCGAATTCAATGATACTTCCGCTTCTCCCGCCCCAGAATTTGTGGCGCGTCGAGGCCAGCGATCGGTCTAGAGAGGTCTGCAGGGATGTCGCCGGCAAGCTGGAGGTCCAGATAGCGGGCACAGCAGACGCGGAGGAACGAGGTGAAGTTGCCGAGATCATGGCCGGCGTCGATCGACTCGTGGTGCAGCCGAGTAATGAGCTGGACCACGTTCATGCCGTCGCGGCGGGCGATTTCTTCCAGCTTCGACCAGAAGAAATTCTCCAGCCGCACGCTGGTGACCATGCCGTCGATCCGCAGCGACCGGGTGGTGCTTTCCCAGAGCAGGGCATCGGCCTTGATGAACAGTTCACACATCTCGTTCCTCCCGCCGGTCCATCTAAAGCGTGTCGCGATCCTTCGGATTCGCTTGCCACGCTTTAGGTTTCGATTTTGCATGTCGCTATCGCAAAACCGCTGCGCACTTTTGCGCGACATGCTTTAGGCGGCGTTGGTCTCCAGGGTCGTTACCGCATCGAGCACCGTCATGAACTGACGCAGCCACGAAGGATGGGCCGGCCAGGCCGGTGCGGTGACGAGATTGCCGTCGGAAACCGCATCGGTGATGGCGATGTCGGCATAGGTGCCGCCGGCAAGCTCGACTTCCGTGCGGCAGGCGGGATAGGCCGAGCAGGTGCGACCTTTGAGGACACCGGCAGCCGCCAGAAGCTGGGCACCGTGGCAGATTGCGGCGACGGGCTTGTTGGCATCGAAGAAATGCCTGACAGCCTTGATGACCTCGGGGTTGAGGCGGAGATATTCCGGCGCACGGCCGCCCGGAATGACGAGGGCATCGTAATCTTCGGCGCGCACGCTTTCGAAGGTGGCATTCAACGCGAAGTTATGACCGCGCTTTTCCGAATAGGTCTGGTCGCCCTCGAAATCATGGATGGCGGTGGCGACCGTCTGGCCGGCAGTCTTGCCGGGGCAGACGGCGTGGACCGTATAGCCGCAGGCAAGCAGCGTCTGAAACGGCACCATGGTTTCGTAATCTTCCGTGAAATCGCCTGTGATCATCAGGATCTTGCTCGCTGGCATGTCTTCCTCCCGTAAAAACCAACAGATGGACTTTAACAAAGGATCGCGGACGCGGGTATTAAGGGAATACTACGCCGGATTTCGGTCAGGTCGTCTCGCGGGCCCTGACATCGGGAATGGCGCAGGCCTCGCCGCCGCCGAAGATGCGGGAGCGGGTGAGAAAGCGTTTCTCGCGGCCGTTATCGAGCGAAAACATGCCACCGCGGCCGGGCACGACGTCGATGATGAGCTGCGTATGCTTCCAGGCTTCGAACTGGCTGGCGCTGATATAAACAGGCACGCCGCCGATCTCACCGAGCTTCACGTCCAGATCGCCGACAATGAAATCGTCTGTCGGGTAACACATGGGCGAGGAACCGTCGCAGCAGCCGCCGGACTGGTGGAAGAGGATTTCCGGGTAGTCGCGCTGGATTTCCTTGATGAGATCGAGCGCCGCATCGGTTGCGAGGACACGCGGTTCGCCATTGATTGTCTGTTCCATGATTGCCTCCTCCAAGACAATGCCTCCTCCCCGTGAAGGGAGGAGGCGCGATAATAGCACGATCAACCGCTTCTCAGAAGAAGCCGAGCTTCTTCGGGCTGTAACTGACCAGCATGTTCTTGGTCTGCTGGTAGTGGTCGAGCATCATCTTGTGCGTTTCACGGCCGATGCCGGACTGCTTGTAACCGCCGAAGGCGGCATGGGCCGGATAGGCGTGGTAGCAATTGGTCCAGACGCGGCCGGCCTGGATTTCCCGGCCGAAGCGATAGGCGCGGTTGCCGTCGCGGGTCCAGACACCGGCGCCGAGGCCATAGAGCGTGTCATTGGCGATCTCGAGCGCTTCCTTCTCATCCTTGAAGGTGGTGACCGAGACGACCGGGCCGAAGATTTCCTCCTGGAACACACGCATCTTGTTGTGGCCCTTGAAGATGGTTGGCTTGATGTAATAGCCCTCGGACAATTCGCCGCCGAGATCGTTGCGAGAGCCACCGGTAAGGACCTGAGCGCCCTCCTGCTTGCCGATATCGAGGTAGGCGAGGATTTTTTCCATTTGCTCGGTGGAGGCCTGGGCGCCGATCATCGTTGCCGGATCGAGCGGGTTGCCCTGGGTGATGGCCTCGACGCGTTTGACGGCCTTTTCCATGAAGCGATCATAGATCGACTCCTGGATGAGAGCGCGGCTCGGGCAGGTGCAGACTTCGCCCTGGTTCAGCGCAAACATGGCGAAACCTTCGAGAGCCTTGTCGAGGAAGTCGTCATCCTCGGCTGCCACATCGGCAAAGAAGATGTTGGGTGACTTGCCGCCGAGTTCCAGCGTGACCGGAATGAGGTTCTGGCTGGCATATTGCATGATGAGGCGACCTGTCGTCGTCTCGCCGGTGAAGGCGATCTTTGCGATGCGCGGGCTGGAAGCGAGCGGCTTGCCGGCTTCGAGGCCAAAGCCATTGACGATGTTGAGCACGCCGGGGGGCAGCAGATCACCGACGAGTTCTGCCCAGAGCAGGAGCGAAGCGGGCGTCTGTTCGGCCGGCTTGATGACGACGCAGTTGCCGGCGGCGAGAGCCGGGGCCAGCTTCCAGGTTGCCATCAGGATCGGGAAATTCCAGGGAATGATCTGGCCGACGACGCCGAGCGGCTCATGGAAGTGATAGGCGACAGTGTCATGATCGATTTCGCCGATCGTGCCTTCCTGTGCGCGGATGCAGGAAGCAAAATAGCGGAAGTGGTCGATGGCGAGCGGAATGTCGGCTGCCATGGTTTCGCGGATCGGCTTGCCGTTGTCCCAGGTTTCGGCCTGGGCCAGGAGCTCCAGCTTGTCTTCCATGCGCTGGGCGATCTTCATGAGAATGTTGGAGCGCTCGGTGGTGGAGGTGCGGCCCCACTTTTCCTTTGCGGCGTGGGCGGCATCGAGCGCGGCATTGATGTCCTTTTCATCGGAGCGCGGGATTTCGCAGAGCTTGCCGCCGGTGACGGGCGTGACGTTGTCGAAGTATCTGCCGCCTATCGGCTCACGCCACTCGCCACCGATATAGTTGCCGTATTTCAGTTTGAACGGCGACTCGACGATTTTTTGATGAAGCATGTCATCCTCCCTTGATGAACGGGTTCCGGATCGAACCAGTGGGAGGAAATCTGTGTTGCTTTCGCCTGACGGAACAGGGCGGCTTGCCAATACCGCAGTGCACAGTGTCGCAGAGTTGCGACAGGTTCCGACAGCACCACGAAAACGTGATTGAACCTTTCGGTCAATCTCAGTGGAGGTCGAGCTTTTTCATCTTCCGGTGCAGCGTGGCGCGGCTGATACCGAGCGCTGCGGCGGCCTGGGAGACATTGCCGTGGGTGCGCGACAGCGCCCGCAAGAGGGCTGCCTTTTCGGCTTCTGCCATTTCCTCTTCCTGCGAAACACGGCCTTCATGCAGCGCATCGGAAGCCGGCAGGCCGGCGGCGATGCGCAAATCATCGAGCTTGAGGGCGAGGCGGGCAGCGCGGGTGGCGCCGAGAACGAGATCGTGCCGGTCCACGGCAAGCAGCGCATTGGCGGAATTGGGGCCGGCTGGAACCATCACGAAGCGGGCGCCCGCAAAGGCGGAGCGGAACAGGTTGAGCTCGATGCGCATCGCAGCATCGCGTACCGCCTGCGAGAGAATGGAGAGCGTCATTTCGTTGACGTCGTCGCGGCAGGTGGAGATGTCGAGCGCTGCGGTCAGCAGGCCGCGATGATCGCGGATGGGTGCCGTGGTGCAACTGAGCTTGATATTGGAGCAATAGAAATGCTGGTCGCGGAAGACGGCGACGGAGCGGTCGTCGGCAAGGGCCGTGCCGATGCCGTTTGTGCCGATGCTGGCTTCGGTCCAGACGGAGCCGGTCCAGAGACCGAGATCGTGGAATTCCTTGTCATTGCCGACCGCTCCACGGCGCTCCAACGCAATGCCGTTGCGGTCGGTCAGAAGCAGGCAGCAGCCGGCTCTTCCGACCGTCGCAAAGAGGCGGTCGAGTTCATCACGGGCGTCAGCGATCAATTGTTCGGATTGCTCCCGCGCCAGCCGGAACTCCTGCTCCGTGAGGCGTAAGGGCGCACGCTTGTCCTCGGGCGCCAGCTGGTACATCGTCATGCAGCGGCGCCAGGAAGCCACGATCGGAGAGCTGGCCGCAGCGGAATTCTGCTGGGCGCTCGTATAGACATGTTCCGCATGCGCGGATTGTTCATGCATTGAGGCTCCTCCCACGGAACTTGCGCATATTCTGATGTAAATGCGGCCGCTTTGCAATCAGACCGACGTGACGGCGGATTGCGTGAATGGAATTTGCCTGATGGCGGGTGTCGCATTTCTGAGACAGTTGCGCCGGCCCACCTCGGCATCGTGATCGCGACAATATGACCGGCCTTCCGCTTGCCCGGCCCGCATTTGTGGAACAGCATCGTATTTCAAAGGATATAACGATCCAGCCGGCAGCTACCGTTTCACGTTTGCGTGTTTCGGCCGGTCCCTGCGTAACAAAACACGCATGGCTCCGTAGTTTCCTGTGTGGACTAAAAAGATCTGAATGCCGGGAATAAATCCGGCCGATCGTTGTCTACTGAATGAAAGTGCCTGTCGCAGATGCTGTAGACATAGGAGAGCGACGCGATGCTGAACAGACGATTTCTGCTGACCACTGCCGGACTTGGCGCCTTCGCCCTGCGCTTCGGCTTTGGCAGCCACGCCATGGCGGAGGAGACCTTCACCGTGACCCATACCGACGATGAATGGCTCAAGCTCCTGACGGCGGATCAATATTCGGTGCTGCGGCAGGAGGGAACGGAATATCCTTTCACCAGCCCGCTGCTGCACGAAGAGCGCAAGGGCAATTTTGCCTGCGCGGGCTGCGATCAGGAGGCGTTTTCCTCGGCCACGAAATTCGACAGCGGAACAGGCTGGCCGAGCTTCTGGGCGCCGCTTGATGGTAAGGTCGTCGGTACGACGCACGATACCTCCTTCGGCATGGTGCGCGATGCCGTCCATTGCGGCCGCTGCGGCGGGCATCTCGGCCACGTCTTCAACGATGGACCGAAACCGACCGGCCTGCGCTACTGCATGAACGGCGTGGCCATGACATTCCACCCAGCTTCTGCCTGATTGACGGATTATTCCGATGCTTCTCTTCGTCCTTGCCTATCTCGGTGGGGTGCTGACGATCGTCAGCCCCTGCATCCTTCCGGTACTGCCCTTTGTTTTTGCGCGTGCGGGGCAGCCGTTCATGCGCAGCACGCTGCCAATGCTTATCGGCATGGCGGCGACATTCGCCGGCGTCGCGACATTGGCGGCCGTCGGCGGCGGATGGGCGGTGCAGGCCAATGAATATGGCCGCTATGCCGCCATCGTGCTGCTTGCGATCTTTGGCATCATCCTGCTTTTTCCGGCGCTGTCAGACTATCTGACGCGGCCGCTCGTTTCGCTCGGCGCGCGCCTGTCGCAGTCGGCCGATCAGAGCAGCCGCGGTGGTGGCTCGGCCATCGCCGCCTCACTGCTGCTTGGCGTTGCGACCGGACTGCTGTGGGCTCCCTGTGCCGGGCCGGTTCTGGGTCTCATCCTGACAGGTGCTGCGCTGCAGGGTGCAAATGTCGGCACGACGCTGCTGCTGCTTGCCTATGCGCTTGGTGCCGCAACATCGCTTGCGCTTGCGCTTCTCATCGGCGGCAAGGTCTATCAGGCGATGAAGCGATCTCTGGGCGTCGGCGAGTGGCTGCGGCGAGGTGTCGGCGTGGCGGTTCTCGCCGCCGTCGGGGCAATCGCGCTCGGCCTCGATACCGGCTTCCTGACGCAGGCCTCGCTTGCCAGCACCAATGTTCTGGAACAGGGACTGGTCGACCGGTTCCATCCGCAACAGCAAACGGCTGACAATGCCGGCGGCGCCATGGAATCCGTTGTCACGCTCACGGATGGGGGCGGCTCGATGGCGATGACTTCCAACAATCAGATGAACCCCGCCACGATGAGCGGCAACTCGATGATGATGGCGATGAAGCCGAAGGGTGTTGCCGAGCAGCTGCCGGTCGAAGGCCAGATGCCGCCGCTCGACGGCGCTGTGCAATGGCTGAATTCCGGGCCCCTGACAGCTGAGCAGCTGAGGGGCAAGGTCGTGCTCGTCGACTTCTGGACCTATTCCTGCATCAACTGCCTGCGCGCCATCCCTTATGTCAAAGCCTGGGCCGAGAAATACAAGGATCAGGGCCTCGTCGTCATCGGCGTGCATTCGCCGGAATTCGCCTTCGAGAAGAACGTCGACAATGTGAAGAAGGCGATTTCCGATCTCGGCATCACCTATCCGGTCGCAGTCGACAACAATTATGCGATCTGGCGTGCCTTCGAAAATGAATACTGGCCGGCGCATTATTTTATCGATGCGAAGGGTGAGATCCGGCATCACCATTTTGGCGAAGGCGACTATGACCAGTCCGAGCGGGTGATCCAGCAATTGCTGGCCGAAGCCGGGAAGACCGGTGTGTCAAGCGACATCGTCAATGTGAAGGCCACGGGGGCCGAAGCAGCTTCGGATACGGCCGACGTGCAGTCACCGGAAACTTATGTCGGCTATCAGCGCTCGCAAAATTTCGTCGATGACAAGGGCACTGTCAACGATGCAGCCCATGACTATGTTGCCACGACGCCGAAGCTCAACGAATGGGGTCTGACCCGCAACTGGACCGTTGGGTCCGAGCAGGCAACGCTCAATACTCCCGGCGGCAGCATCTACTATCGCTTTCATGCCCGCGATCTGCACCTGGTTCTCGGACCTGGTGCGGATGGCAAGCCGGTGCGCTTCCAGGTGACGGTGGATGGCAAGGCGCCGGGCGACGGTCACGGCGTCGATACGGATACTGACGGCAACGGTACGGTGACGGGACAGCGGCTCTATCAGCTGGTGCGCGAGGCGGGGCCGGTCGGCGACCATACGTTCGAGATCCATTTCCTCGATCCCGGCGTGCAGGCTTTTGCCTTCACTTTCGGCTGAGCCAGTCGTCGATGCCTTTCGCTGCGGCTCGGCCCGTAGCGAAACAGGCTGTCAGCAGATAGCCGCCTGTCGGCGCCTCCCAATCCAGCATCTCTCCCGCTGCAAAAGTGCCGGGGAGATGCTTCAGCATGTAGGTCTCGTTGATTTGGCTGAAGGCGATGCCGCCGGCGGAGGATATGGCTTCGGCGATGGGGCGAGGGCGTAACAGGGGGATCGGCAAGGACTTGATGGCGGCAGCGAGCTTGTTCGGATCGTTGCGATCCGTCTGCGACATCAGTTCGCGCAAGAGTGCTGCCTTCACGCCATCGATGCCGGCGCCCTTGCGCAGACGGTTCGAAAAGCTCGACTTGGCGTCCTGCCGGACGAGATCGCGAGATAGGCGTTCCAGCGTGCGGCCGGGGGAAAGGTCGATTGCCAGCCTTGCCTCGCCATGCTGCAGCAGGTCATCACGCAGAGCGGCCGCGTGTGCATAGATGAGGCTGCCCTCGATGCCGTGCCGGCTGATAACGAATTCGCCGGGAAATGTGCCGGCGCGCGATGTCGCAATGACCGATTTCAACGGCTCTCCGGCGAAGCGGTCACGGAAGAGATCACTCCAGGCGACATCGAAGCCGCAATTGGCAGGCTGAAATGGCGCGATTGTCGTGCCGCGTTCGGAAAGCAGCGATACCCAGCCGGCGTCAGAGCCAAGGCGGGGATAGCTGGCGCCGCCGAGCGCGAGCATCGTGGCGTCGCAGGAAACGGTCTTGCGGCCGTCGGGGGTTTCGAATGCATGTCCACCCTCGGCAAAGCCGATCCAGCGATGGCGGGTAAAAAAGGTCACGTCACGGGCTTCCAGCCGGGCGAGCCAGGCGCGTAGTAAAGGGGAAGCCTTCATGACATTAGGGAAGACTCTGCCCGAGGAGCCTATAAAGGTTTCCGTGCCGAGGCCTGCCGCCCAGGCGCGGATATCTGTTGGCGTGAAGGCATCGAGGGCGGCGCGCAGCCGAGAATTGGCACCGCCGAAGCGGGAGGCGAACTGGTCGTAGTCTTCGGAGTGGGTGATGTTGAGACCCGACTTGCCGGCGAGCAGGAACTTGCGGGCGAAGGTCGGCATGGCATCATAGATGAAAACGGCATGGCCGCTTTCGGACAGCACTTCGGCAGCCGAAAGGCCGGTAGGGCCTCCACCGATGATCGCGATAGTCTTCTGTTCCATTACGCCTTCTTGGCGCGGCAGGTGATCTGGCGCAAGTCTCAGTGATGAGGATGGGCACACTTGCCGTGGTCGGCGAGCACCTCGATGACCCGGCACTGGTCGACGCGGCCATGGCCGCAGCCTTCGACCATTTGTTCCAGTTCGGCCTTCAGGGCGTTCAGACTGCGGATGCGCTGTTCGACTTCGATAAGGCGCGCCTTGGCGATGGCATCGGCGGAGGCACAGGACTGGTCCGGGTCGTCCTGCAGGTGCAGCAGCGTGCGGATCGCATCGATCTCGAAGCCGAGTTCACGGGCGTGACGGATGAAGGCGAGGCGGTTGAGATCGGCTGGCTCGTAGGAACGCTGGTTGCCCTCGCTGCGGCTAGGTGCCGATAACAGGCCGATGCCCTCATAATAGCGGATCGTCGGCACCTTGACGCCGCTTTGGCGTGCCGCCTCGCCGATGGTGATCTTTTTCATGATTTCCTCTTGCACCTCTAGTCGCTAGAGGATGTAGGAAGGAAGCTGCCTACAAGCAAGGATTTAGATCATGAGTGAAGCAGCACAGGCACGGTACCGGGTTGGCGGCATGGATTGCGCCGCTTGCGCGACGAAAATCGACACGGCCGTCAGGCGCATGGACGGGGTCGAAGATGTCGCCGTCTCGGTGACGGCAGGTACGATGACCGTGCGTCATGACGGAAGCAGCGACCTGAAGGCGATCGAGAAGAAGGTAACCGGCCTCGGTTATTCCGTTGCTCCGCTCAAGGGCAAGGCGCCCGTTCAGGAACCGAAGGGTAGTCATGATCACGCACATCATGATCACGATCATGACCATGCGCATAAGCATGAGCATCATGACCATTCCCATGAAGGCCATGATCGCGATCATGATCATGCTGGTCATGACCATTCCGATCACGGGCATTCGCATGGCGCGGAGGAAGTCGAAGGGCTGCATGGCCATGATCATGGACCGATGACGGGTCCGTGGTGGCAGAGCAAGAAGGGTCGGCTGACGATCTTTTCCGGCGTGGCACTGGTGGCAGCCTATGTGGTGGGCCATCTGGTGCCATCGATTGCTTCCTATGCCTTCATCATTGCCATGCTGGTCGGGCTGGTTCCGATCGCCAAGCGCGCCATCATGGCGGCGCTTGCCGGCATTCCCTTTTCGATTGAAATGCTGATGACAATCGCCGCCGTCGGCGCAGTCATCATCAATGCCGGCGAAGAAGCGGCGACGGTGGTCTTCCTGTTCCTTGTCGGTGAGCTGCTGGAAGGCGTTGCGGCCGGCAAGGCGCGCGCCAGCATCCAGTCGCTGACAACACTGGTGCCGAAGATTGCGCTGCTTGAAACGGGTGGCGAGGTGAAGGAAGTGCCGGCGGAAACACTCGCTGTGGGCTCCGTCATTCTCGTACGGCCGGGCGATCGGATTTCCGCCGACGGTACGATCCTGTCTGGTGAAAGCGCTATCGACGAAGCGCCGGTGACCGGCGAAAGCACGCCGGTGCGCAAGGGAACGGGCGAGACTGTCTTCGCCGGTACGGTCAATGGCGATGCCGCGCTGCGCATTCGTGTAACGGCCGCTGCTGAGGACAATACGATTGCCCGTGTCGTCAAGCTTGTGGAAGAAGCCCAGGAATCCAAGGCGCCGACAGAACGCTTCATCGACCGCTTCTCGCGTTATTATACACCGGGCGTTGTTGTCGTGGCGGCGCTTGTCGCGGCCTTGCCGCCGCTTCTGATGGGTGCGGCGTGGGGCGAGTGGATCTACAAGGGTCTTGCGATCCTGCTGATCGGCTGCCCCTGCGCGCTGGTCATTTCGACGCCGGCGGCGATTGCGGCCTCGCTTTCGGCGGGTGCGCGTCGCGGGTTGCTGATGAAGGGCGGAGCGGTTCTGGAGTCGCTTGGCAAGGTGACGGCCGTTGCCTTCGACAAGACGGGTACGCTCACCGCGGGTAAGCCGCAGGTGACCGATATCATTGCCTATGGACGTCCCGAGGCGCAGGTGCTGTCACGCGCCGCGGTACTGGAGCAGGGCTCCAGCCATCCGCTGGCGCTGGCGATCCTCAACCGGGCGAAGGCCGATGGTGTGCCGATGCCGCCGGCTTTCGAACTTGAGGCGCTGCCGGGCAAGGGTGTGACGGGTAAGGTGGGCGGCGAGACGCTCGATCTCCTGTCGCCACCGGCTGCGCGAGAGCGTGGTGCTCTGAGTGCGGAGCAGGATGAGCAGGTCGCCGTCCTGAACGGCGCGGGCAAAAGTGTTTCGGTGCTGCTGATCGATGGAGTCGCTGCCGGCCTCATCGCCATGCGCGACGAGCCGCGTGAGGACGCAAAGAGCGGCCTTGCGACGCTGAAGGCGGCAGGCGTGCGTGCCATTATGCTGACCGGCGACAACAAGCGCACGGCCGCTGCCGTTGCTGGTGATCTCGGCATCGACTGGCGCGGCGAGTTGCTGCCGCAGGACAAGCAGCGGATCGTCGGCGAATTGAAGAAGGAAGGGCTGTTCGTCGCCAAGGTCGGTGACGGCATCAACGATGCGCCGGCGCTTGCCGCTGCCGATGTCGGCATCGCCATGGGCGGCGGCACCGATGTGGCGCTGGAAACCGCGGATGCGGCCGTGCTGCACGGACGTGTCGGCGACGTTGCGCGCATGATTGACCTTTCGAAGCGGACGATGCGTAATATCTTCCAGAACATCACCATCGCGCTGGGGCTGAAAGCGGTGTTCCTTGTCACCACCATCGTCGGTATTACCGGCCTGTGGCCGGCGATCCTCGCCGATACCGGCGCGACCGTGCTGGTGACGATGAATGCGCTTCGCCTTCTTCGTATAAAGATATAAAGATTTCTTTATGTGATCTTGACGTTGCGATGCGGTGGGTGCATGCTTGCCGCATCGTTGGTTCTTGGGATCAGACAATCCCAAGCTAAGAGGGAATTCGGTGCGGCGATCGCCAAGACCGAAGCTGCCCCCGCAACTGTAAGCGGATAGACACCGTCCTTCGACGTCACTGGGAAGACGCCTGGGAAGACTGGATGGTGTCGATGACCCGCAAGCCAGGAGACCTGCCGCGATAGATAACGTCCACGGGCGGGGTGTCCCGGTGTGCCGCTTTGCGCGAGACGGCACTCCTGTGTCCGCATCTCGTCGATGCGTTGCGCCTCAGCCTTGCCCATAACCTTCGGGGTAAGGAAATGACCATCAAGACTGCCAATCTCGGCTTTCCCAGGATCGGAAAGCATCGCGAACTCAAATTCGCACTGGAAAACTATTGGGCCGGAAAATCCGATGGCGGCGCGCTTCTCGATGTTGCGAAGCGGTTGCGGGCCGAAAACTGGGCCTTGCAGAAAGAGAAGGGGATCGACGTCATTCCCTCGAACGATTTCTCGCTTTACGACCATGTGCTCGACACGGCCGTCATGGTCGGCGCCATTCCTTCGACCTATGGCTGGAAGGGCGGCCCTGTTGCGCTCGATACCTATTTCGCCATGGCGCGCGGCTCGACCGGCGATGCGGCGCATGCCGATTGCGGCCATCAGCACCATCACGGACATGGCGTGCCGGCGCTGGAAATGACGAAGTGGTTCGACACGAACTATCACTACATGGTGCCGGAACTCGGTCCCGATCAGTCCTTTGCGCTGACGGCAAACAAGCCGCTCGATGCCTTCATCGAAGCCAAGACCCTTGGCATACACACCCGGCCGGTCATCCTCGGTCCGGTCACCTTCCTGAAACTCGCCAAGGGAACCGATGACGGTTTTGCGCCGATCAGCCTGCTGGAGCGCCTGTTGCCGGTCTATGCGAGGGTGCTGGCGGAGCTGAGTGCTGCCGGTGCCGACTGGGTGCAGATCGACGAACCGTGCCTGGTGCTGGATCTAACGGGAGAAGAGCAGGCGGCGCTGAAACATGCCTATCGCGCGCTGCATGAGCTGGTGCCGAACCTGAAGATCATGCTTGCCACTTATTTCGGCGACATAGGTGACAACCTGCCGACGGTGCTTGCGCTTCCGGTCGCGGGCCTGCATGTCGATCTCGTTCGTGCTCCGCGGCAGATCGAAGCCCTTCTCGATGCGCCCGGCGACCTGACGCTGTCGCTTGGCGTCATCGACGGGCGCAATATCTGGAAGGCGGATCTGGCTGCGATCCTGAAAAGGATCGAGCCGCTGATCCAGCATTTCGGTGCTGACCGGCTGCAGATCGCGCCGTCATGCTCCCTGCTACATGTGCCGATCGATCTGGAGTTGGAAACCGGACTGGACGACGAGCTGAGGTCATGGCTCGCTTTCGCGACCCAGAAGCTGGACGAACTTGTAGCGTTAGGCGACCCCGGCACGGCTTCAGAGGTGATCGCGGCCGCGTCGCGAGCCGTTGGCTTGCGTGCTGCATCAGTGCGCGTGCATGACATGAAGGTCAGGCAGCGGGTTGCCGCAATCGACGAGGCGATGAAGACACGCAGCAGTGACTTTGCGGAGCGCACCGGCCTGCAGGATCGAAAGCTTCGGCTGCCGCTTTTCCCGACGACGACGATTGGCTCCTTTCCGCAGACGGCTGATGTGCGCAAATCTCGCTCTGCTTTCACAAAGGGGGCGATCAGCGAGGCGGATTATGATGCCTTCCTGAAGAAGGAGACCGAAGCGGCGATCCGCTGGCAGGAGGAAATCGGCCTCGATGTGCTCGTCCATGGCGAATTCGAGCGCAACGACATGGTGCAGTATTTCGGCGAGCAGCTTTCCGGCTTCGCCTTCACGCAGCATGCCTGGGTGCAGAGCTATGGTTCCCGTTATGTCCGTCCACCGATCATCTTCGGCGACGTTTCCCGTCCCGTACCGATGACGGTCGAATGGTGGCGCTATGCGCAGTCGCTGACGGAGAAGCCGGTGAAGGGCATGCTGACGGGGCCGGTGACGATCCTCAACTGGTCCTTCGTTCGCGACGATCTCTCCCGCGCCGATGTCAGCCGGCAGATCGCGCTGGCGATCCGCGACGAGGTGTTTGATCTCGAACAGGCGGGTGCGGCGATGATCCAGATCGACGAGGCGGCCCTTCGCGAAGGTCTGCCGTTGCGCAAAGTGGACTGGAAGACCTATCTCGACTGGGCGGTGGAAAGCTTCCGCCTGTGCTCATCCGGTGTTTCCGACGAAACCCAGATCCACACGCATATGTGCTACTCGGAGTTCAATCAGATTATCGACGCCATTGCGGCCATGGATGCCGACGTGATTTCCATCGAGACCTCACGCTCGAAGATGGAACTGCTGGAAGCCTTCCGCAGCTATAAATATCCGAACGAGATCGGTCCCGGCGTTTATGACATCCATTCGCCGCGCGTTCCCGATGTCGAGGAAATGGCCGAGCTTCTGACGCTGGCGCGCGAGCGTCTGACGGATGGACAGCTCTGGATCAATCCCGATTGCGGATTGAAGACCCGTAAGTGGGAAGAAGTGCGCCCGGCGCTCGTCAACATGGTGGCCGCCGCCCGGCTGTTACGTGGTGCCGCAGTGATGACTCACGTCTGAGCGCCTGTTCGATTCCTGGAGAGCCGGCTATAGGTCGGCTCTCGCCTCGGCGGCCTTCTCCACAGCCTGCTGCTGTTAACCAGCCGTTATCCATGTTTTTCACAGGAATGTAGCAATTTCAAACATGCCGTAACGCGACGCACAAACCATCCGTTGACGTCAACTTCGATTCGAGTACTATATCTAGTGTTCAAGGTTCCTTCGATTCGTCAGGATTGAGGGCTAAGACGGGAATACGGTGCGTTTTGCCATGAAGGCGAAACAAGGCCGGAGCTGCCCCCGCAACTGTAAGCGGCGAGCAACTGTCCGATTTCAGGTCACTGAGGCATGATGCTTTGGGAAGGCTGCGGGCAGGGTGCTTCGACCCGCGAGCCAGGAGACCTGCCTTGAACGAGAAACGTCCACGGGCGGGGTGTCCGGAAGGTTGTGTGCATGTCAGGCGGATCAAATCCGCACCTGTTGCGCTGCCCCGAACGTCCGCATGAGCACTTCGGGGTTGAAGTCATGTTGAGAGCATCAAAACCGCCGCCGATGCACATCCTGCGAGGGATAATGCCAGGCGTGTAGAGCGCCAACTTTGTCAGATCATTCTCAAGCGTTGCCCCGGACGCCGTAAGGCGCCCGACCCTAGTTCTGCGTCCGGAATCCATTGACATCACGAGGAACATGATGAGCGTTACCGTTTACAGCAAGCCTGCCTGCGTTCAGTGCACCGCGACCTACCGCGCCCTCGACCGTCTGGGCGTAGACTATGAAATCATCGACATTTCCGAAGATGCCGACGCGCTCGATCGCGTGCGCGGCATGGGCTACATGCAGGTTCCGGTCGTCGTTGCCGGTGAGAACCATTGGGCGGGCTTCCGCCCTGATATGATCAGCGCGCTCTCCTGATCGGAGAAGAACGGTGGGCCTGATCGTCTATTATTCCAGCCGGTCCGAAAATACCCATCGTTTCGTCGAGAAGCTGGGACTGCGCGCGGCGCGCATTCCCGTAGGCGCTGAAGACATCCACATCCGCGAACCCTATGTGCTGATCTCGCCCACCTATTGCGGGGATGGCGGCCCAGGGGTCGTAAAGGGGGCCGTGCCCAAGCAGGTGATCCGTTTCCTCAACGATGCGGAAAACCGCTCCAACATCCGTGGCGTCATTGCTGCGGGCAACAGCAATTTCGGCGAGACCTACGGGCTTGCCGGCGACGTGATCTCGCAGAAGTGCCAGGTGCCGTACCTCTACCGGTTCGAGCTTCTGGGGACTGCCGAGGATGTCGCCAATGTCAAAGACGGGATGGGACGATTTTGGACACGGGGACAAATCTGACGCGGGATGCGGGCGCAAAACCGCTAAAGGCAGCGGACGTGCTGGATTATCACGCGCTGAACGCAATGCTGAACCTCTATGACGAGCTGGGCAAGATCCAGCTCGACAAGGATCGCATGGCGGCCAAGCAGTATTTCCTGCAGCACGTGAACCAGAACACGGTGTTCTTCCATAATCTCCGGGAGAAACTCGATTATCTGGTCACGGAAGGTTATTACGAGCAGGAAGTGCTCGATCAGTATTCCTTCAATTTCGTCCGCGACCTCTTCGACGAAGCCTATGCCAAGAAGTTCCGTTTCCCGACTTTCCTCGGCGCCTTCAAATACTACACCAGCTATACGCTGAAGACATTCGACGGAAAGCGCTATCTCGAGCGCTACGAAGATCGTATCTGCATGGTGGCACTGGCGCTTGCCCGAGGCGATGAGCAGCTCGCCCGCGATCTAGTCGAGGAGATCATTACCGGCCGTTTCCAGCCGGCAACGCCGACCTTCCTCAACGCCGGCAAGAAGCAGCGCGGCGAGCTCGTCTCCTGCTTCCTGCTGCGCGTCGAAGACAATATGGAATCAATCGGCCGCTCCATCAATTCGGCGCTGCAGCTTTCCAAGCGCGGCGGCGGGGTAGCGCTTTCGCTGACCAATATTCGCGAGTCCGGCGCGCCGATCAAGCAGATCGAAAACCAGTCTTCCGGTATCATCCCGGTCATGAAGCTGCTGGAAGACAGCTTTTCCTATGCCAACCAGCTCGGTGCTCGGCAGGGTGCGGGTGCCGTCTATCTCAACGCCCACCATCCCGACATCATGCGCTTCCTCGATACCAAGCGCGAAAATGCCGACGAAAAGATCCGCATCAAGACGCTGTCGCTCGGCGTCGTCGTGCCCGACATCACCTTCGAGCTCGCCAAGAACAATGAGGATATGTACCTCTTCTCGCCCTATGACGTGGAGCGGGTCTATGGCGTGCCCTTTACCGAGATATCGGTGACGGAAAAGTACCGCGAGATGGTGGCGGATGCCCGTATCACCAAGAAGAAGATCAAGGCGCGCGAATTCTTCCAGGTGATTGCGGAGATCCAATTCGAGAGCGGCTATCCCTACATCATGTTCGAAGACACGGTGAACCGGGCAAACCCGATCGCCGGCCGCATCAGCATGAGCAATCTCTGCTCGGAAATCCTGCAGGTCAGCGAAGCGAGTGAATTCAACGACGACCTTTCCTATAAGGTGATGGGCAAGGATATCTCCTGCAATCTCGGCTCGTTGAATATCGCCATGGCGATGGATTCGTCCGATTTCGGCAAGACGATCGAGACCTCGATCCGGGCGCTGACAGCCGTTTCTGACATGAGTCATATCTCCTCGGTGCCGTCGATCGAGAAGGGCAATGATGACAGCCACGCGATCGGCCTGGGACAGATGAACCTGCATGGATATCTCGCCCGCGAGCGCATCCATTACGGTTCGGAAGAGGGCGTCGATTTCACCAATATCTATTTCTACACGGTGACCTATCACGCGATCCGCGCCTCCAACCGCCTTGCGGTCGAGCGTGGTGCGAGCTTCAAGGGCTTCGAGAATTCGAAATATGCCTCCGGCGACTATTTCGACAAATATACCGACCGGGAATGGAAGCCGGCTACCGAGAGGGTGCAGGCGCTGTTTGATGACGCCGGCATCCATATCCCGACGCAGGAAGACTGGCTTGAGCTGAAGAAGGCCGTAATGGCCTCCGGCCTCTATAACCAGAACCTGCAGGCGGTGCCGCCGACGGGCTCGATCTCCTACATCAACCACTCGACCTCTTCGATCCATCCGATCGTCTCGAAGATCGAGATCCGCAAGGAAGGCAAGATCGGCCGCGTCTATTATCCGGCGCCGTTCATGACCAACGACAATCTCGATTACTATCAGGATGCCTACGAGATCGGCCCTGAGAAGATCATCGACACCTATGCGGCGGCGACCCAGCATGTCGATCAGGGCCTGTCGCTGACGCTGTTCTTCCGGGATACGGCAACCACGCGCGATATCAACCGCGCCCAGATCGATGCCTGGAAGAAGGGCATCAAGACGATCTACTATGTTCGCCTTCGCCAGATGGCGTTGTCCGGCACCGAGGTGCAGGGCTGCGTTTCCTGCACGCTTTAACGACCGGAGACATCATGAACATGCAATTAAAGCCGGTCAGCCGCGTGCGCGCCATCAACTGGAACCGCATCGAGGACGACAAGGATCTGGAGGTCTGGAACCGCCTCACCGGCAATTTCTGGCTGCCGGAAAAGGTGCCGCTGTCAAACGACATTCCTTCCTGGGCAACGCTGACGACCGCCGAACAACAGCTGACGATCCGCGTCTTCACCGGGTTGACGCTGCTCGATACGATCCAGAACGGTGTCGGCTCGGTCAAGCTGATGGCAGATGCGGCAACACAGCATGAGGAGGCGGTGCTTTCCAACATTTCCTTCATGGAAGCGGTACATGCGCGCTCCTATTCCTCGATCTTCTCGACACTCTGCCTGACGCCAGATGTCGATGATGCCTATCGCTGGTCGGAAGAGAACGAGTTCCTGCAGAAGAAGTCGGCGCTGATCATGGAGCATTATGCCTCCGGCGATCCCTTGAAGAAGAAGGTCGCGAGCGTCTTTCTCGAGAGCTTCCTCTTCTACTCCGGCTTTTATCTGCCGATGTACTGGTCGAGCCGCGCAAAGCTCACCAACACGGCCGACATGATCCGCCTCATTATCAGAGACGAAGCCGTGCATGGCTACTATATCGGCTACAAGTTCCAGCGCGGGTTGGAGCGCCTTCCCGAAGAGCGCCGGCAGGAGATCAAGGATTTTGCCTTCGACCTGCTGCTCGAGCTCTACGATAACGAGGCGAAATATACCGAAGCACTCTATGACAGCGTCGGTTTGACCGAGGACGTCAAGAAATTCCTGCATTACAATGCCAACAAGGCGCTGATGAACCTCGGTTACGAGGCGCTGTTCCCGGCTGAAGCCTGCAAGGTCAATCCGGCGATCCTGTCGGCGCTATCTCCGAATGCCGATGAGAACCACGACTTCTTCTCCGGCTCCGGCTCCTCCTATGTCATCGGCAAGGCAGTCGCGACGGAAGACGAAGACTGGGATTTCTGAGGCCTAACTTCACGAAGCCCCTTATCATCGGGCCCGCCATCGCCCACATTCAGCGCGAGCAGATTCAGTTGAATGTGGCGTAGCGGGAGTTTTCGATGAAGTCCTCTGTCAACAAGGCCGCTGTGGCCAACGAAACCGTCGAAGGCGTGTGGCCGATCCGCCGGAGGCGGATTCTTGACTGGCTGGTGAACGAGACGCGCGGCGAGCGCTTCATCGATAATATCCTGATGGAAATGTGCGAGAAGCTGCTGGCCGCCGGCGTGCCGGTGACACGCTCCAGCCTGCATTTCCGCACAAATCATCCGCAATGGATCGGCGCCCGTATCCTCTGGGCCGAGGGTATGAAGGAGGCAAAGATCAATACGTTTGCCTATGGCGTGGAAAATACGCCGCAGTATCTGAATAGCCCGGTCAACGAGATCCACAACGGCGCCAACGAGGTGCGGAAGAACCTGGAGGATTTGTGGGAGGGCGACGACAATCCCTTCTACCAGGAGCTGCGCGACGAAGGCTATTCCGAATATATCGCCTGGCCGATCGACCACACGTTTGACAAGCGCCACGTCGTGACCTTTTCGACCAATCGACCGGGCGGTTTTACCGGCGAACACCTGGATTTTCTGCGCGACCTGCTGCCCGCCCTGACGCTGGTCAGCGAGATCCGGCTGAAGAACATCATGGCGCGCACGCTGCTGCAGACCTATGTCGGGCCGCATGCGAGTGAACAGATTCTTTCCGGCGTCATTACCCGAGGCAGTGGTACGACCGTCGGCGCGGCGATCATGATCTGCGATCTGCGCGATTTCACGGCGATCTCCGATCTCTGGCCGCGCGATGACGTCATCCAGTTGCTTAACGACTATTTTGACGCCATGTCCGACCCGATCGAGCGGCACGGCGGCGAAATCCTGAAGTTCATGGGCGACGGATTACTTGCCATCTTCCCCCTGTCGAAGCCTTCGGCTTGCGAGGATCTCCTGACGGCCATCAGGGAAGGTCAGGAGGCGATGGCACAGCTCAACGAGCAGCACAAACGCCTGGGGCGCGAGCCCCTGCGTTATGGCGTGGGCGTGCACGTGGGTGATGTGATGTATGGCAATATCGGCTCGCGCCGGCGGCTGGATTTTACCGTCATCGGTCCGGCGGTCAATGTCGCCTCACGGCTCGAGAGCCTGACGAAGGAGGTCAAGCGACCAGTCCTTCTCTCCCGCGCTTTCGTCGAGATGGCCACTTGCAGCCAAGAGATGGACAGTCTCGGCAGCTTCCCGCTACGCGGGCTCGGAGAGCCAGTCGACGTCTTTGCCTTTCGTGACAAGTGATGCGAGCTTAGGCGACCGGGAAGTTGATCTGAGGCGGCAGGAGCAGGGTCTCGTTTTCCGCTGCCGGATTGCTGATTCGCTGGAGAAGCATCTGTCCCAGATGTTCGCCGGCCTTGACCAGATCTTCGTAGATCGTGTCGATCTTCGGTTGAAGATGCGTCAGGAGATGCGAGGTCTCCTTGGCGACAATATCATAGTCTTCTGCGAGAATCCGCCCGGCATCACCCATGGCTGTCACAAGCGCCAGCGCCGAGACCTCGCCCGGACAGACGAATCCATCGGGAACATCGGCTGCGGCGGCACGCGCGCGAAAGAAATCTCTGATTTCATTGGCTGGTGAATCGAGCGTGACGGCCTCCGATATTTCGTAGGCGACGCCCGCCTCGCGCACTGCGGTCATGAAGCCATGAAGGATATGCTGGCTGAAAGTCAGCCGCTTCGGTGGCATGACGACCGTGACCCTCTTTCTTCCCTTGGCGATCAGACGTCGGGTGGCCTCATAGGCAAAGGCGTAGTTGTCATAATCGACGTAAGGGTGTGGTGTCGAAAACTCGGTGCGGCCGTGGCAGACGAAGGGAAAGCCGACTTCCTGCAGCATCCGAACCCTGGCATCGAAGGGCTCCGTCCGCGTGAAGATCAGGCCGTCGGCGAAATTGTTGCGAACGATGTATTCCGCCGCTTCGAGATCCGTCGTCGACAGAAAGTTCGGGGCGACGACAAGATGATAGGACGTCTCCTTCAGCACCTTGGCGATGCCGTACATGATGGCGGTGCCGAAACCGACGACTTCCTGATGCGGATCGAGAAGAATGCTGATGACATTGGTGCGGCCAGTCTTCAGGCGCTGGGCAGCCCGGTCCGGCAGGTAGCCGATCTCGCGCGCAATGCGGTGGACGCGCTCACGCGTCTCGACCGATATCTGCGGGGCGTCGCTGAGCGCCCGCGAAACCGTTGTCACCGCAAGGCCCGTTAAAGTCGCGATGGTACGCAATGTCGGCTTGCCGCGTCTTTGCGCGTTCTCGGGATTTTCACCGCGTTGCAGTTGAGGCGATTCGGTCACTGAGGACATTCCATGCTGGATCGCGGCTACCTTAACACGATGCAACCGACGCGCAATCAATCTATGCAAACGATTTAAATTCTTAGGGGTTTCCTAGCCTCCTTAAAAAAATCCAATAAAATCAGTGTTTATGCGAATTAAGGATATTTTTCTCGGGAGTCGAGAAGGACTTGACGCCGTTGTGTTTATAACGTTTTAAATTGTTAACCGCGCTGGGAGGTGCGGTGTGGTGTCTGACCGCCGTTGAGACGGGAGGCATCTGGGCGGCTGAGGAGGGTCTCGCCGCCTAATCACGAACGGGAGGATATTCATGCGCAAGTTTTTGAGCTCGGCAGCTCTTGCTGTCGTGATGATGGCTGGTTTCGGCAGCGCTCACGCGGCTGACGTCAAGGAAGTTCAGATGCTGCACTGGTGGACGTCAGGCGGTGAAGCCGCGGCGCTCAACGTGCTGAAGCAGGACCTTTCCAAGGAAGGTTTTGCCTGGAAGGATGTGCCGGTGGCAGGCGGTGGCGGCGACGCAGCCATGACCGCCCTGAAGGCGATGGTTGCTGCAGGCACCTATCCGACCGCCTCGCAGATGCTTGGCTATACCGTGCTCGATTACGCCCAGGCAGGCGTCATGGGCGACCTGACCGAGACGGCCAAGAAGGAAGGCTGGGACAAGTCCGTTCCGGCAGCACTTCAGAAGTTCTCGGTCTATGACGGCAAGTGGGTTGCAGCTCCTGTTAACGTTCACTCAGTCAACTGGCTGTGGATCAACAAGTCCGTCATGGACAAGATCGGCGGCACGCAGCCGAAGACCTTTGACGATCTGATCGCCCTGCTCGACAAGGCGAAGGCAGCGGGCGTCATCCCGCTCGCGCTCGGCGGGCAGAACTGGCAGGAAGCCACGATGTTCGACTCCATCGTGCTCTCGACCGGCGGTCCGGAATTCTACAAGAAGGCTTTCAACGACCTCGACGAGGCTTCGCTGAAGTCCGACACGATGAAGAAGTCGTTCGATAACCTCGCCAAGATCATCCAGTATGTCGACCCGAACTTCTCGGGCCGCGACTGGAACCTGGCGACCGCCATGGTCATCAAGGGCGATGCGCTCGTGCAGGTCATGGGCGACTGGGCGAAGGGCGAATTCGTTGCCGCCAAGAAGACCCCTGATACCGACTTCCTGTGCTACCGCTTCCCCGGCACCGATGGCAGCGTGATCTACAACTCCGACATGTTCGGCATGTTCAACGTTCCTGACGACCGCAAGGCCGCTCAGGTGGCGCTCGCCACGGCAACGTTGTCGAAGAGCTTCCAGTCCGCCTTCAACGTCGTCAAGGGTTCGGTTCCGGCCCGTACCGACGTTCCGGATACGGCTTTCGACGCTTGCGGCAAGAAGGGCATTGCCGACCTGAAGCACGCCAACGAAGGCGGCACGCTGTTCGGCTCGCTGGCACAGGGCTATGGCGCACCTCCGGCTATCGCCAACGCCTATAAGGACGTCGTCTCGAAGTTCGTCCATGGTCAGATCAAGACCTCCGACGAAGCTGTGACTCAGCTCGTCCAGGCTATCGACGACGCTCGCTAATATTCCACCGACCAAGGCTTTCCCGCACTCTTGCGGGGAAGCCACAGCCCCTGCGGTGCAGGGAGGAGATGATCACATGAGCACAGTTGCGACCACAGATCCGGTCCTGACGTCGAAGTCTTCAACCCGCACGTCCATTCGAGGCCGGCTGCAGGATGCGCTGCCGAAGATCGTGCTGGCGCCGAGTTTCCTGATCACCGTGATTTTCGTCTATGGCTTCATCGTCTGGACGGCCTATCTCTCCTTCACCAATTCCAAGACATTCCCGTCCTATGTGCTGACAGGGCCTCGCGCCTATCAGCGGCTCTGGCGCTGGACTTTCGAGAGCGATCCGCCGTCCTCGTGGTACACGTCGATCACCAATATGGGGATCTTCGGTTTCCTCTACATCTTCATCTGCCTCGGGCTCGGCCTGATGCTGGCGATCCTTCTCGACCAGAAGATTCGCGGCGAAGGCGTGCTGCGGCCGATCTTTCTCTATCCGATGGCGCTGTCCTTCATCGTAACAGGTGTTGCCTGGAAGTGGTTCCTCGATCCGGGCCTCGGCCTGGAGCAGACGCTGCATCATCTCGGCTGGACGAGCTTTCACTTCGATTGGATCAAGAACAAGGACTTCGTCATCTACACCGTCGTCATCGCCGGTGTCTGGCAGGCCTCCGGCTTCGTCATGGCGATGTTCCTGGCGGGTTTGCGGGGCATCGACGGTGAGATCATGAAGGCGGCGCAGATCGATGGCGCTACACCGTTCCAGCTTTACCGGCGCATCGTCATTCCGTTGCTGCGGCCGATCTTCCTCTCCGCCTTCATCGTGCTCGCCCATATGGCGATCAAATCCTATGACCTCGTCGTGGCACTGACGTCAGGCGGTCCGGGTGGCTCGGCCTGGCTGCCGTCCAACTTCATGTACGAATATACGTTCAAGCGGAATGAAATGGCTGTCGGTTCTGCAAGCGCCATCATCATGCTGATGACCATCTCGGCGATCATCGTTCCCTATCTTTATTCCGAACTGAAGGAGAAGGCGCGATGAGCAGCGTGACCTCTTCCGATATCGCGCGCACACATGGTGGCAATGGCGGCCGCTGGATTGGCCGCGTCATCATCTACGGCCTGCTGTTGATCTTCGCCGTTCTCTATCTGATGCCGCTTTTCGTCATGCTGACGACCTCGTTCAAGACGATGGATGAGATCCAAAACGGCAACATGCTGGCGCTGCCGCAGGCGCCGACGCTCGATCCCTGGTTCAAGGCCTGGGGCGAAACCTGCGTTGGTCTTACCTGCGCCGGCATCAAGGGCTATTTCTGGAATTCGATCAAGATGGTCGTGCCGGCTGTCGCGATCTCCACCATTCTCGGCGCGCTCAACGGTTATGTGCTGACCAAGTGGCGGTTTCCCGGCGATACGCTGGTCTTCGGGCTGATGCTCTTTGCCTGCTTCATCCCGTTCCAGTCCGTGCTGCTGCCGATGGCGACCATTCTCGGTTTTCTCGGCCGTTTCGGCACGACGCTGCAGAATGCCACGGGCTTCACCTTCGGCTTCGGCAATCCGACCGTGAACCTTGTCTTCGTGCATGTCGTCTACGGTCTCGGCTTCACGACGCTGTTCTTCCGCAATTTCTATGAGGCCTTCCCGACAGAGTTGGTGAAGGCCGCGCAGGTCGATGGCGCGAGCTTCTTCCAGATTTTCCGGCGCATCATGCTGCCGAACTCGCTGCCGATCATCGTCGTTACGGTCATCTATCAGTTCACCAATATCTGGAACGACTTCCTCTTTGCCTCGGCCTATGCCGGTACAGGCGACTCCATGCCGATGACGGTGGCGCTGAACAATGTCGTCAATACCTCGACCGGCGTGGTCGAATATAATGTCAACATGGCTGCGGCGATGATCGCTGCCGTTCCTACGCTCATCGTCTATATCCTCGCCGGCCGCTATTTCGTTCGCGGTCTGATGGCGGGCGCCGTCAAAGGGTGATCCATGGCTTTCCTTGAAATTTCCGGTCTCAAAAAGCGTTTCGGCGCCGTCGATATTCTCAAGGGGATCGACCTGGAACTCGAAAAAGGCGGCTTCCTGGTGCTGGTCGGCCCGTCCGGCTGCGGCAAGTCCACGCTGCTCAACACGATCGCCGGGCTCGAAGCGATCACCTCGGGCGAGATCCGCATCGATGGCCGCTCCATCAACGGCTTGCACCCGTCCAAGCGTGATATCGCCATGGTGTTCCAGAGCTACGCGCTCTATCCGAACATGACGGTTGCCGGCAATATCGCCTTCGGCATGGAAATTCGCGGCGTGCCGAAGGACGAGCGCGAGAAGGCGATCAAGCAGGTCTCCGACATGCTGCAGATCGGCCATCTGCTCGATCGCAAGCCTTCGCAGCTTTCCGGCGGCCAGCGGCAGCGCGTCGCGATGGGTCGTGCGCTGGTGCGCAATCCGCAGGTCTTCCTCTTCGACGAGCCGCTCTCCAACCTTGATGCGAAGCTGCGCGTTGACATGCGCACGGAAATCAAGCGCCTGCACCAACGCATGGGAACGACGATCGTTTACGTCACCCACGACCAGATCGAGGCCATGACGCTGGCGACGAAGATCGCCGTGCTTAAGGACGGCGTGCTGCAGCAGTTCGGTACGCCAGCGGAAATCTACAATAGCCCGGCCAATGTGTTCGTGGCTGATTTCATGGGGTCGCCGGCGATGAACCTGCTTAACGCCACCGTCGAAAACGGCGACGGCGGACTGCAAGTATCGCTGGAGCGGCCCAATGCCGCGCCGCTGAAGCTACCGGTCAATGCGGGCAATAACAGCCTGACCGGCTATGCGGGCAAGCAGGTGATCTTCGGCATTCGTCCCGAAGCATTGACGGATCCTGACGGGGCCGACCGCAAGGCGAAGTCGGTCGTCCACGGCGACTGCGCCATCGAAGTCGTGGAACCGGCAGGCTCGGATACGTTTGCCGTCACCAAGCTCGGCGGCAAGTCGGTGGTGGCGCGACTCGGCGCCGATACCGGCATCCTGCCCGGCCAGAACACCCGCCTTGCCTTCAATCTCGACAAGGCGGTGTTTTTCGATCCCGCCAGTCAGCTCAGGATCGCTTAGAGCCTCTTCGCTGCGCAGGTGCTGTGGCGGCCGTCAGACGGCCGCCACCGAGAGCGTTACCGGTGCGAAGTGGCTCGACGTCGCTTCGACTGTGATTTCGCCCGTCAGACCCGTTGCCTCCAGCCAGAAACCGGTCGTACCGCCCTGCAACGGTACCGTTGTAGGGCCGACGACCTTGGCCGGGCCACGGACCGTCAGGGTGACGACGTCGTTCAGGAAGGGCAGGCGCTGGCCGCGCTGGTCGAGCGCGCGGATGATGACACGGGTCGTGTCGCGTTCGCGGGCTTTCAGCGTGGTACTGTCGGGAGAGACTTCCAGCTTGGTTGGCAATGGATCGGCTGCCAGCGTCAGCCTTGCCGCGGGCTCGCCATTGATGAAGCCGGTGAACTCACCATCGATCCATTCCAAGCCCCAGCGCCCGAGTTCATCCTGGGTGAAATGGCGGTGGTCGAGCACGACGGGCGGATGCGGCAGGTGCGGATAGTTCTCGCGATCCGGGCCGATACGCTTCGTTAGGGAACCATATTTCAGTTCCACCTCGTCGCAATTGGTGAGGATGATCAGTGGCAGCACGCCGCCGATGCTGCGTTCGCCACGCGCCCAGAAGGTGACCGGCTTCATGATCACTTCATCGGAGGGATCGCACTGGCTGGCATAGACATAGGCGGCGAATTTCGGTTCGCGGAACATGTCCATGACGCCGTGATAGCAGATGCGATCGCCCGAGCCGAAATCCTTGTGGGTGTTGTAGTCGAACATGCACCAGCCGATCGCGCCTGAAATATCCGGGTCGCCGTAAGCAGCGTTCAGTACTTCCAGATGGCGGCGCACATGTTCGGCCTGGCGCTGTTCGGCATCATACATCTTGGTCGGATGCATGTGGCCGTTGAACTCGGTGATGATGTAAGGGACCTTGTAGGAGAGGCCCGTATTTTCCTGCTGGCTGCGCAGCGCCGTGCGTGGACGGTTGGCGCCCGGCAGTTCCTCGTTGCCGAGGATGAAGTCGTTCATCGTATAGACGTCTTCCAGCAACTCGCTTTCGGTCAGATAGCGAACGCCGCCGGTCTGGCGGGTGGAATCCAGTTCGTGGGCCAGCCGGTTGGTCGCGGTATAGAAGTCGTGGCTGTCGAGCGACTCGTTGATGCGCACGCCCCAAATGATAATCGAGGGATGGTTCCAGTCGCGCTCGATCATGCGGCGCACGTTCTCGATGGATTCCTTCTGCCAGTCGAGATCGCCGATATGCTGCCAGCCGGGGATTTCTTCGAAGACGAGCAGGCCGATGCGGTCGCACTGGTCCAGGAACCATTTGGACTGCGGATAGTGCGAGGTGCGCACGATATTGCACTTCAGCACCGACTTCATGATGTCGGCGTCGCGCTCCTGCGCGGAGCGGCCGGCGGCATAGCCGACATAGGGATAGGCCTGATGGCGGTTGAGGCCCTGAAGCTTCACGGGATGCCCGTTCAGAAGGAAACCTTCGGGCGTGAACTTTGCGGTGCGGAAGCCGAAATGAGCGGTGGTTCTGTCCGCGCCATGCTCCGTCCTCAGTTCGACCGAGACTTCATAGAGCGCCGGGTTCGACAGATCCCAGAGCGTTATATCGGTCAGGCCACCGAAGGACAGCGTAGTGGTGGTGCCGATCGTTTCGCCGGCCGCACTCGCAAGTATGTTGCCGTGCGCATCTCTCAGCGATCCGGTGACGGTTGCCGCATAAGTCAGAAATTGCGGGTTGGCGATGTCGACACGCACTGTCGCCGACTTCGTGTCTGAGAGAACGTCTTGCGTTTCGATCTTGAGATTGCGGATCAAAACCTTTTCGGTGACCTTCAGCCAGACGTCCCGATAGATGCCGGCATAGGTGAGATAATCGATGCGGCCGCCGAAGGGCGGGATGGCCGGGTTCTCGCTTCCGTCGATCTTGACGGTGATCAGGTTGTCGCCCTTGATCAGCTTGCCGGTGAGGCGAGCCTCGAAAGGCGTGTAGCCGTCCTTATGGGCGATGATCTCTTCGCCGTTCAGATAGACGACGCTGTCGGCCATGGCGCCGTCAAAGAGGATGGAGACTTCGCGTCCCTCGAATTCGGGCAGCCAGCGCAGCACCTTCTGATAGGTGAAGGCGCGCTGATAGCGCTTTTCGTCGAAATAGTTGAAGGGCAGCTCGACGGCGGTGTGTGGCAGGTGGACCATGCTGACGCCGTCAAAAGCTTCAGTCAGGCTCGGGCTGAAGCCTTCGTGGAAGCTCCAGGATTCGTTCAAGGAAACGACAGAGCGCATCTCATTCTCCCTGGCAGGCGGCAAGGGAGAGGTGGCGCCGGATGGCGGCGCGGAAAAGGGTGGTCATCGGTAATCCTCCTCGATGCGAATGACTGGAACCGCCCCCTCAGGCGGTCGAGCCCCAGCGGGGCGTGCAGGCAAGCGTGATGCTGTGCGGGCCTTCATCGCCGGCCTCATGGCGTTCGATCACTTCGACGACGGCGTCCATGAAGGCGGCGTGGTCGAGGCTCAGCGTCGTCAGGTCGTTGCAATCCCAGCCAGCCATGGCAATGCCATCCTGGCCGACGATGGCAATGTCGTTGGGCGTATTCTTGCCGAGCACGCGGCGGGCGGCATCGCGCGCGCCGATCGCCATGACGTCATTGCCGCAGATGACGGCATCGACCTTGGAACGGTGCAGCAAGAGGACCGCTTCCTTGAAGCCGGAATCATAGGAATAGTCACCGAAGGCTTCAGCCTCGAAGGCAAGGCCGTGGCGCGCCAGAGCGTCGGCAAACCATTTGCGGCGCAGCTTGTCGATCCAGCTCGATTTGGTGCCGGAGAGATAGGCAAAGCGCCGTTTGCCGTCGGCGACGATCTTGTCGATGATTTCGCCGGCGCCGGCGGCTCCGTCGATGCGGATGTTGGAGACATCTTCGTTTTCCAGCGGTTCAAAGGAAACGATGATCGGCTTCGTGGTGTGGAAGATATCGACGGCGTCCTGCATCGACACCATGTCGGAGAAGATGACGACGTGATCGACCTGATAGGTCGAGGCGAGCCGCATGAGCTGCAGCCGGTCCGAATGATCGGCGCAGCAGAGAATGATGGGCAGGAGCTGGCGGGCCTGCAGGCGGTGGACGAGAAGCTGCTGCTCCTCGGCCTCGCAGGGGTTGCCGATGGCATTGACGACGAGCGCGACGAGGCGCGAACGCTGGTTGTTCAGCGAACGAGCGATCGCATTCGGCTGGTAGCCATATTCCCGGGCGACGGCGAGGATGCGATCACGCGTGGCGCTGCCGATCCTGGAATCCGGCGAAAAGGCCCGGGAAATGGTGGCCGAGGATACCCCGGCCAATTTCGCCAGTTCCTTCGAGGTGATCCGCCGTCTGTTCGTTCCGCTCATCGTCTTGCGCCTATGCGGTGATCCTGACGGGGGTGCCGTCGGCCGCTGCCGATTGCTTGATTGCATCCCAGAGCCTAGCGAATCTGAGACCCATTTCAACGGAGCCAGAGTTTTCCATCGTTCCGGCGCGGATGGCGAGGAAATTCTTCATTGGATTGCCGAGAATCTCGGCCTCTTCGCGCGGTTCGCTGGTACGTCCGACGCTGATTTCGCGCCAGCCGCCCCAGGCGTCGATCCGCACGATCGCCTTCGAATAGAAGAAGGTGATGTAGGAGGCGCAGCCGGGAGGGCCTTCACCGGCGGCCGTCAGGGTCGCCAGCGCGCCGTTCTTCAGACGGGCGGAGACGGCGGTGGCGATATCCACCTTCTTGCCGTGGTTGTTCATATAGGCGGAGACGCTGTCGAAATCGGAATTGGCGAGCAGGCAGACGGTGTTCATCATGTGCGCGCCGGTATCGAACATGAAACCGCCGCCGGAGATTTCCGGCTGCTGCTTCCAGTGCCCGTCATAGTTCGAAGACCAGCTTTCCCAGATCATGCCGGAAATGGCGATCAGTTCGCCGAATTCGCCTGACAGCGCGCGTTTGCGGGTGTCGAGTACCAACGGAGACAGGCCGCCCTGGAAGGCGGTGACAATGGTTACGCCGCTCTTCTTCTGTGCCGCGATCAGCGTCTCGGCCTCGGCGACCGTGGTCACCATCGGCTTTTCCAGGAAGAGATCGAGGCCGGCTTCGGCGACGGCGGTCGCCTGTTCGGCATGGGAAGCGTGCGGGGTCGAGACATAGATGATGTCGAGTTCGTTGCGGCATTTTGTGAGCAGATCCCGGTAATTGGCGAAGCCCTTCGGCTCCGGCGCACCGGCCGCGGTGCAGACGTCAGTCAGGCGTTTGCGGGAGGTTTCGCTGGTGTCGGCAAGCGCTGCGAATTCAATTTCCGGCATCTTTGCCCAGCTCTCTGCATATTCAGCCGCTTTCAAGCCGGCGCCAATGACGCCGAGGCGTAATTTCTGAGACATCGAAATCCTCCCTGATATCGTTGTGCAAACGATTACACAAACGATAGATCGAAGGCAAGGCATAAATAATACAGTAAAATCAATATGATAATTTGATGCCAGAAAACGATTTAAAAATCGTCTTGTCAGTATTCAGAATGCGTGTACATTTTCGTCGCCGGTGCTGGAGGGCGCCGTAACTCTAAAAAGGGAGGACTTCCGTTGAAGAAGACGGTTATTGGTGGTTTGTGCGCCATCCTGCTCAGCGCTGTTTCGACGCTGGCCCATGCTGAAACAATCCGTATCGCCAATCACGGTCAGGCCGGCATCGACGCCATGAAGTCGACTGTCGAGCGGATCGAGAAAAAATATGGCGTGACTGTCGAGGTCATTGAATATCCGGCACCCGACAAAGATTATCTTACAAAGCTTCTGACCGAACTGGGTGCCGGCAATGCACCCGATCTCTTCTCCATTCCGACGACGGCTGCCGTCGCCGACATGGTGGAAGCCGGCTATCTCGCGCCTGTCACCACCGAATTCAAGGCCTGGGACGGCTACGCCAACCTCTATGATGTTGCCAAGCAGCTCGCCGTCAGCCCTGACGGAGAAACCTATGTGATGCCGTTCATGCTCGGCATTCAGGAAATCTATTACCGCAAGGACGTTCTCGAAAAGGCCGGCATTTCCACGGAACAGCCGAAGACCTGGCAGGAGCTGCTCGATCGCGCAGCCGAGGTCAAGCAGAAGACCGGCTCTTACGGCCTGCTCTTCCCGGCAGGCGTTTCCTGGGGCAGCGGCGCGTTCGACGAAGGCTTCCAGCACCTGATCGTCGGTTCCAAGACGCCGCAGCTCGTAGGTGCCGACGGTAAGCTCGACTTGAACGGCGAAGGCGTGAAGGATGTGTTCGACGTCTACAAGACGCTCATCGACAAGGATCTGATGCCGGTACAGCCGCTGCTCGGGCCGGAGCCCTGGGTCGTGCCGAAGTATGAAATGTTCCCGGCCGGAAAGCTCGCCGCCACCACCTGCGGCTCCTGGTGCTACATCTTCGACTGGGGCCGTGAGAGCAAGAACCCGATCCCTGACGTGACCAAGATTGTCGGCACCTGGACCGTTCCGGGCCAGAGCGGCGGCCAGTATGTGCTTGCCAACCTTGCTGCTCCGTGGGCCGTCAGCTCCAAGTCCGCCAATGTGGAACTTGCCAAGAAAGCGCTGATGGAAATCGGCTCGGTCGAAACGCAGGTCTCCTATGCTGCCCGCATCGGCAACATTCCGGCCAGCAAGGATGCCGCCAAGGATCCGGAATTCCAGAAACTGACGGAACTCGTTCCGATCCATGCTGCTGCTGGAAACGGTGTCTTCCTGAAGCAGGCTTCCGGTTTCGGCACGGTTGCCGAAGGTGTGGCGCGCGCCACCGAAGCCCTGCTGCGCAAGGAAACCGATGCTGCCGGCGCCCAGAAGATCCTTGTCGATTACGTCAAGGAAACGCTCGGCGACGACATGGTCAAGTAAGTCACTGATATCTTCCTCCCGCCAAGACGGGGACGCGGCACGATTGCCGCGTCTTCCCGATTTCATTCGATAAGGTTGTGAGCTTCAATGGCCCGAAACTCTCATGAAAAGCGAACCGAGCGCCAACTCCTGCTGGTTCTGCTGCCATCGCTGATCCTGCTTCTGGCCTTTGTGATCTATCCCGCGCTCTATTCCGTCTATCTGAGCTTCACCAATGAGGCGCTGACGGGTGCTGCGGCGCTGCGGCCGCGTTTCGTCGGCATCCGCAACTACGTGCGCCTTTTCAACGATGCGAAGTTCTGGAATTCGCTGTTCGTCACCTTCGTGTTCGTGATGGGTTCGGCCGTCATCGGGCAGTTCGTGCTCGGGCTGATCTCGGCCATGGCGCTGCGTCGGTCAATCCGCTTCCGGCAGATCTTTTCCGCGATCATTCTGTTGCCGAACGCAGCACCTGAGGTCGTTGCCGGCTTTATGTGGATCTCGATGCTGGCCGGCGGCGAACATGCCACGCTGTCGCGCATCGTCGCCTTCTTCGGCATCGATCCCGCCGACTGGCTGAATGCTTTCCCGCTGTCGATGATCATCATCGTCAATACCTGGCGCGGCATCGCCACGGCGATGATCCTGCTGACGGCGGGCCTCAGCACCATTCCCTCGGAGATTTACGAGGCGGCACGCATGGATGGCGCAACGCCCTCGCAGATGTTCCGCCGCATCACCCTGCCGCTGATGATGCCGACGATCCTGCTCTACATGCTGATCTCGGCCGTCTCCACCATTGCCGTCTTCGGCCTTGTCTATGCGCTGACGCGCGGTGGGCCGGGCGGGGCAACGGAGGTCGTCAGCATCTATATCTATAACCAGTCGTTTACGGCCTTCCAGCTCGGTTACGGCGCTGCGGTCGCGGTCGTCGCGCTCCTCATCTCGCTGATCCTCGGTATCGGCTATGTTCGAGCCATGAAGGTGGAGGTCTGACATGGCCGTTATTTCCCCGAGTGAAGGGGCCAACAAGACCCGCTCCGACCTGCTTGCCTACGCAACACTGACGATCATCTCGATCTTCTGCGCCGTGCCCTTCTTCTGGGTGTTGCTCGCCTCCTTCGATGGCAACGCGCAGCTTTTCCTGCGCTGGCCGGAACAATGGACCTTCGCAAATTACGTGCGCGTCTTCACCAAAGAAGACGGGGCGAAGTGGCTGTTCAACTCGCTCTTTGTGGTCGGCGGCGCGACGCTTATCGTCATGGTTCTGGCAGGACTCGGCGGCTATGCCCTGTCACGCACGCGAGCCTGGTGGAAGCTGCCGTTCCTCTATGCGATCCTGCTCATCCGCGTGCTGCCGCCGACCGCACTCGTCGTGCCACTCTACAAGTTCCTGCTGACGCTGAACAATGCGGAAGCTGCGATCCTGCGGCCGGTCTTCGGCAGCTATGCGCGCGACATCATGCGCTGGACCGGGTTCATCGATGGCTATCTCGGCATCATGCTGGTGCTTGCCACCATGCAGCTGCCGCTGGGGCTCTGGATCATGAAGACCTTCTTCGACGGCTTGCCGCGCGACTATGAAGAGGCGGCGGTCATGGACGGCGCGACGATGATGCAGCGCATTCGCCGTGTGCTGATCCCGCTTGCCATGCCGGGGTTGGCCGCTGCCGGGCTCTTCGCCTTCATGTCGGCCTGGGGCGATTTCCTGCTGCCGCTGATCTTCCTCTCGTCGCCGGAGTTGCAGACGCTGCCGCTCGGTCTCTTCCGCGCCTTTCTGCGCATCAACGAGATCGACTACGGCCTGCTGACGGCTCTCGCCTTCATTTACCTGCTGCCGGCCGTCGTCGCCTTCGGCTTTGCGCGGCGCTTCCTCGTCCAGACTTTCTCGGGCGGTGTGAAGGGCTGAGATCAAGAAAGAGAAACGAATGATCAATCTCAGAAACGTTCGCAAATTCTACGGCGCGCTCGAAGTCATCAAGGGCGTTGATATCACGGTGGAAGACGGCGAATTCGCCGTGTTCGTCGGCCCGTCCGGCTGCGGCAAGTCCACGCTGCTGCGCATGATCGCCGGCCTCGAAGGTATCGACGAGGGCGATCTGGTGCTAAACGGCCAGCGCATCAACGACGTGCCGCCGGATAAGCGCGGTATCGCCATGGTGTTCCAGTCCTATGCGCTCTATCCGCATATGACGGTCGGGGAAAATATCGGTTTCTCGCTGAGCCTGAAGAAGGTGCCGGAAGCCGAAATCAAGAAGCAGGTGGAAGGCGTCGCCGAGATCCTGCAGCTGACGGACTACCTCGGTCGCAAGCCGGGAGCGCTTTCCGGCGGCCAGCGCCAGCGCGTGGCGATCGGCCGCGCCATCATCAAGAAGCCGTCACTGATCCTGTTCGATGAGCCGCTGTCGAACCTCGACTCGGCACTGCGCGTACAGATGCGCGCCGAGCTGCAGCGCTTGCATCGCGAGCTGAAGGCGACCGTCGTCTATGTCACGCACGACCAGGTCGAGGCGATGACGATGGCTGACCGCATCGTCGTTCTCAACAAGGGTGTCGTCGCCCAGCAGGGCGGGCCAATGGAGCTCTATCATCAGCCCGAAAACGAGTTCGTCGCGACCTTCATCGGTTCGCCGAAGATGAACGTGCTGCCGATGACGGCGACGCGCCGGGATGCCGGCAAGGTGCATCTGGAAAGCCCGCTCGGCCTTGCCATCGATCTTTCAGACGCCAATGGCGTCGTGCCGCAGGGCGAAGCGAAGCTCGGCATCCGACCGGAACATCTGAAGCTCGCGCCACAGGGGCAGGGCGATTTTTCGGCCGAGGTCGTCATCGTCGAGCGGCTCGGCGTCGAGACCTATCTGACGGTCGGTTCGCAGCAGCAGCCGATCGTCGTGCGCACCGAGGGCGATATGACCATCCGCCCCGGTGACCGCGTTTCGCTGACGGCGGAGCGCGCCGCCTGCCATCTGTTCGATTCTGCCGGCCGGGTCGTCCGGTCGGCCCAAGCTTGAAACATCGAGGACTCGCATGACAATCAAGGTCACTATCTGGAACGAAGGACGCCACGAGCAGGTCCACAAAGAGGTTCAGGACATTTACCCTGACCGTATAGACGGTGCGATCGCTGCCGGTATCGCCCATCCCGATTTCGAGATCCGCCGTGGTACGCTCGACGATCCGGACGAGGGGCTACCGGACTCCGTGCTCGACGATACCGACGTATTGCTCTGGTGGGGGCACATGGCGCATGAGGAAGTCAGCGACGGGCTGATCGACCGTGTGCAGCAGCGGGTGCTGAAGGGCATGGGCCTGCTGGTCCTGCATTCCGGCCATCACTCCAAGCTCTTCCGCCGGCTGATGGGCACCAATGCAAACCTCTCCTGGCGCGAGACGCCTGAGGGTGATCTGGAGCGTGTCTGGGTGGTCAATCCCTCGCATCCGATCGCCGAGGGCCTGCCGCCCTATTTCGAGGTCAACGCCTCGGAAATGTATGGCGAGCCCTTCGATATCCCGCAGCCGGACGAGCTGGTCTTCATCTCCTGGTATTCCGGCGGCGAAGTGTTCCGCAGCGGCTGCACCTTCCAGCGCGGCCGCGGGCGTATCTTCTTCTTCAGCCCCGGCCATGAGACCTATCCGATCTATCATGACAAGATCGTACACAAGGTCATCTCGAACGGCATCCGCTGGGCGCAGCAGAAGCACACGGATGGCCGCATTCTCGAAAATTGGCATCGCAAGGAGCCGTTGCACGGCCGGCCGGACAAAGTGAAAGCTTAAGCAGTTCCGCCCGCGGGGCTGAGGTCATGACGCCTTTGGCCTCCGCGGGCGGTAACGCATGGAGGGACAAATGCAGACTGTTTCGATGAAGGCTGACAGTGATGCCTTTCTCAGCAAGGCATTCTGGGTGTCCATCCATCGCGATCTGCCGCGGCGGCTGGATACGCTGGCGAGGCTGGCCGCCGAGCGACCTGATGTTTTCGCCTTCGAAAGCAGTCAGAAGATAGCCGAGCGTTGCAACGTCTCGCAGACCAGCGTTATCCGCTTCGCGCATCATCTCGGCTTTGAAGGTTTTGCCGAGATGAAGCAGGTTTTCCAGCAAGGCTTGCGGGCTGCAGTCCGGAAGGAATAGTCCGCCGGATTTTACGGATACTGCGCGCCGTTCGTCGTCGTATAGATCGAATAGACCGAGCGCGTGGCAGTGATGAAGAGCCGGTTCTTCTTCGGACCGCCGAAGGTGATGTTGGAGACGGTCTGCGGCACCTTGATCTTGCCGATCAGCGTCCCATCAGGGGCAAAGCAGTGCACGCCATCAGCCGCGCTCGTCCAGAGATTTCCCGAGACATCGAAACGAAGGCCATCCGGCACGCCGCTGTCGATCGAGCAGAAATAGCGGCTATTCGTCAGCTTGCGGCTGTCCACGACATCGAAGACGCGGATATGGCGCGGGACTTCGTGATTGGAGGAGCCGGAATCGGCGATGAAAAGTTGGCGCTCATCCGGGGAGAAGGCAAGGCCGTTCGGCTGGATGAAGTCGGTAACGACGGCTTCGATCTCGCCGGTCGCGGCGTCGATGCGGTAGACATTCCGCGTCTCCTGTTCTTCCGGAGACTTGTGGCCCTCATAGTCAGACATGATGCCGTAGCTCGGATCGGTGAACCAGATCGAACCGTCGGACTTCACGACGACGTCGTTCGGGGAGTTCAGCCGCTTGCCCTCATAGCTGTCGGCGAGAACCGTGATGCGGCCGTCCGGCTCGGTGCGGGTGACACGACGGCCGCCGTGCTCGCAGGAAACCAGGCGGCCCTGCCGGTCGCGGTTGTTGCCGTTGACGTAGTTCGAAGGCGAGCGGAAGACGGATACCGTTCCATCCGGTACCCAGCGCATCAGGCGTTCGTTCGGAATATCACTCCAGATCAGGCAATTCAGATCGGAAAACCAGACGGGACCCTCGGCCCAGCGGCAGCCTGTGTAAAGCTCTTCCAGTACCGCGCTGCCGGCGATCAACGCGCCGAAACGCTCATCTCTGTTATCATAAAGCTCGTTTCCGGCCATGCCCGATTCCTCCCAGATCGATATTCCACCTTCGTAGCGGCAAACGGCTGAACGTTCCAGAGCCCGGCTGCAGAAAGCGCCGGGCTGCGGACATTCCCGTTTCTTAGTTTCTACGCAATTCCGAACGCAAAACCGCTGCACAGTTTTGCTGGAATTGCTCATGAGGTTTAAAGCGCAGCAACGGGATGCGGCGAACCGTCATAGGCGCCCCAGATCGACTGATCGAAGCAGATGACGGAGCCGGTCATGAGGCCGGATTCCGCAGAGGAGAGATAGGCGCAGGCGCGGGCCACCTCTTCCGGATCGACCAGGCGGCCGAAGGGCTGGCTGGCGGCGGCCTCGGCGAGCCAGTCATCCGAGGCCTTGTGAAATTCCTTCTGGATGCGGTCCTCGCCCTCTGAGGCCATCCAGCCGATGTTCAATCCGTTGACACGGATGCGGTTGCGCAACAGCGCATAGGCGGTGTTCTTGGTCAGCGTTTCCAGCGCACCCTTCGAGGCGCAATAGGCGGCGATGAAGGGCTGACCGGCCTTGGCGGACATGGAGCCGATATTGACGATGGTGCCCTCGATCTTTTCGCGGCGCATGACCTTCACCGCCTCCTGCATCAGGAAGAAGGGTGCGCGGACATTGACGGCAAACATCGCATCGAAGAGTTCAGGGCTGGTATCGAGGATCGTGCCGCGGTCGGTGATGGCGGCTGCATTGACCAGTGCATCGACGTGGCCGAACGTCTGGTCGCAGACTTGGACGACATTCTGCGCATCCTCGACCTTGCCGAGATCGGCCCTGACGTAGACGACCTTGGTGCCGGTCTTTGACGAAATCTCTTCGGCCTTCGCCTTGCCCTTGGTTTCGTTGCGGCCGCAGATGACGATGCCTCTTGCGCCACGTTCGGCAAAGAGGCGGGCGATAGTGGCGCCAAGGCCCTGTGTGCCGCCGGTGACGATGGCAATCTTGCCGTCGAGGCGGGTGTGATCAGTGCTCATATGTCTTTTCCTCCTGATGACATGCGAATGGCCCCTCGCCGGCGGCGAGGGGCTTTGAGATGATTATAGTGGAAGGCCAAGCGTCAGCTCAGCTTCTTCGCCGCCTGTTCGGCAAGTGCCGATGTGAATGCCTCGTCACTCCAGTTCTCGGCCAACGCCTCATGCATCAGTTGCGCCTGGGTCTTCGGCGCGAGGCCGCCGACCGGTGGATCGCGGTCGAGATTGGTTGGAAAGGAATAACCTTCCGCGCAGGAGGCGACGGCATTGGCGATCTCGCCGGCAGAGAGCTTGCCCTTCAGTGCCTTGAGGGCCGGAAAAAGTCCGGCGCTCATGCGTTCGCGGTTGACGGTCTCCATTGCCCGACCGAATGCCGAGGAAACCTGCAGCAGGTTCGCCACGCGCTTGATGTCTTTCGAGCGGTTTGTGCCGGCGGCGTGGAAGAGGGCGGGATTGAAGAAGACGACGTCACCCTTTTCCAGCGGCAGCTGGATATGGTGCTGGTCGAAATAGTCCTTGAATTCCTGGCGCTTGAGGGCGAGGTAGCCCGGCTCATAGGTCTGGCTGTGCGGCAGGAAAAGCGTCGGGCCGCTTTCGAGCGGCATGTCGCAATGGGCGACCGCGCCCTGCAGGGTCAGCACCGGCGAGAGGCGATGGACATGCGCGGGGAACTGCTCGATCACCTTGGAAGACTGGAAACCGAGGTGATAATCACGGTGGGCTGATTGCGCGGCGCCGCCAGGGTTCACGCGATTGACCTGCGCCGTCATCTGATAATGCGGGCCGAGCCACGCCTCGCTTGCCAGCGCCACGATGGCATTGCCGTAGTAGCAGGCGAAGTTCTCGGGATCGGCAAGGCAGTGCTTTTCGAGCGAGTTCCAGATGCGGTCGTTGGCGCCAGGCTTGGCAAAATGGTCGCCGCCGCCGGTCGAGGTGCGGTGCTGCTCCTCGATGATTTCGTCGAAGATCACGCTCGCCCGGTCGATGATGCCGGTATCTTCATAGGCGCGCTTGAAGACCACGACGCCGGGGCCGATGCCGAAAGCTTCGCTGATTTCGGCGAGAACAGCGCGGCGGCCTTCCGGCGTCGAAGCCGCCTCGACGACCTTGCGGCTGTCGTAGATCAATACGTTCTTCTCGACGGCGGAGGCCGTCGGATAGTCGGCAAGCAAGGTGGTCTTCTCGGCAAGGGCGCGGAAATCGGTGAGATCGCAGGCGTCCTCTGTCAGCCAGACGCGATCGGCGCGCAGCTTCTGCTGGTTGTCTGATTTCATCGGGTGCTCCTCCATTTCCGATGAAGGGACTATACGCCGGCTGGGAGCCTGATATAGATCAGGAAACCATCAAAAATCCATCAGAACAGCTGATATGGCCCATCCCTTTCTCGTCAAGGATATCGCTTTCCAGGCAGGTCTCAGCACGGCGACCGTCGATAGGGTGCTGAACGATAGGCCCGGTGTGCGGCGGCAGACGGAGACGCGGGTGAGGGCAGCGATGGCCGAACTCGAAAAGCAGGCAGGCGCCGATGTCGCCGGCCGGAAGCTTGCGATCGATATCGTCATGGAGACGCCGGAGCGGTTCAGCGATGCGGTTCGGGCTGCGTTCGAAGCAGAGGTTGCGACTTTCCTGCCGACCGTCTTCCGCTGCCGCTTCCATTTCGCCGAGGTGATGCGGGCAGCCGAGCTTGTGCAGCTTCTCGACCGTATCCGGCTGCGCGGCACGCATGGTATCGTTCTGAAGGCGCCTGATGTGCCTGAAGTTGTCGCTGCCGTCGCACGGCTGGAGGCAGCGGGCATTCCGGTCGTCACGCTCGTCACTGACCTGCCGAATTCGGGGCGCTCTGCCTATGCCGGCACCGACAATCGGGCAGCGGGCGAGACCGCTGCCTATCTCATCGGCCGGCTGCTCGGGGCTGCAGGGGGCAAAGTGCTGGTGACGTTGTCAAGTGGCCGTTTCAGGGGCGAGGAAGAGCGGGAAATCGGTTTTCGCCGGGTGATCCGTGCGCATTATCCTTCGATCGGCATTATCGAAATCAGCGAAGGGCACGGCACCGATGCCGCGACAGGTACGCTCGTTGCGGCAGCTCTTGTGGACGATCCTGTCATCAACGCCGTCTATTCGGTCGGTGGCGGCAATTGCGCGGTGCTTGCTGCCTTCGAGGCTGCGGGCCGACCGATCTCGGCTTTCGTGGCTCACGACCTCGATGCCGACAATCGCATCCTGCTCGCCGAACGGCGGATCGATTTCGTGCTGCATCATGATCTCAGGACCGATGCGCGCTCGGCCTTCCGTGCGATCATGACGCGGGCGCTTCCCGCCAATCGGACGGCACCGGCTTCTTTTTCGGCCGTCGAAATCGTCACGCCCTACAATATGCCGGCTGTGCAATGATTTGTTCGGGAATCCATCCGGGTTGATTGTCTTTCCATCCGCGGCAGATTCACGCTACAGCTTGCGGGAAGCGAGGAGCGCGCATGGATCATAGCGACGTAGGCACAATTGCAGCCTGGGTGACCGAACAGGGCCTGAATGGCGTGTCTGAAGCAGAGTTGCTGGCTGGCTTTTGCGGGGCCTGCCGCAAGGCTGGCATGCGGCTCGATCGTGCGATGGCGCTGATGGATACGCTTCATCCGGTCCATGAAGGCCGGGCTTTTCGCTGGGACAATTCAGAGGCGTTCGAGGGCGAATTCGAATATGGCCCTTCGAGCGAAGGGCAGGGCCTCGATACCTGGCGCCGCTCGGCTTTCTATTATCTCTGGACGACCGGTACCAAAGAGGTGCGACGCAGGATCGGCTTCGGCGACCCGACCGATTTCATCATGCTGGAGCAGATCCATGCGTCGGGCCATACGGATTATGTCGCCATGGCGCATCGCTTCGCCGAGGCCGGCACGATCGGCGAGATGGACTGCTTCTTCTCGCACTTTTCGACCAAACACCCGGAAGGCTTTTCTGAGCAGGACCTTGTCATTCTGCGCAAGCTGGTGCCGGTGCTCGGGCTGGCGATCAAATGCGTGGCGCTTGCGCGCATTGCCCGCACGATCGCCGAGGTCTATCTCGGCGAGGATGCAGCGCGCCAGGTCATGGAAGGCAAGATCTCACGCGGAAAGTCGGAGCGGATTTCGGCAGCACTGTGGTTCTCGGATCTGCTGAACTACACGAAGATATCTGATAATTCGGCGCCGGAAGAGATCATCCCGCTTCTCAACGAATATAGCGAAGTGGTGATTACTGCGATCCATGAGGCTGGCGGCAATGTGTTGAAGCTGATTGGCGACGGCGTGCTCGCTATCTTCAAAGGCGAGGAGCCGGCAGAATGTTGTTCTGCGGCCCTGCAGGCTGAGCGTCTGCTGCGGCAGAAGCTCGCGGTGCTGAACGCCGCGCGCGAGGTGGACCGGCGGCCGACGACCGATGTCTATATCGGCCTGCATATCGGCGATGTCTTCTACGGTAATATCGGCAGTCAGGACCGGCTTGATTTCACGGTCATCGGGCCGGCCGTCAATGAGGTGAGCCGCATCGCCTCGATCTGCCGTTCGGTCGATCTCAACGTGCTGATGTCGTCGGATTTCGAAGCGGCGATCCCCGAGGCGGAGCGCAACGTTCTCGCCTGTATCGGCCGCTACGCGCTACGCGGCGTCAAGCGCCCGCAGTTGCTTTACACGCTGGAGAGCGGGCGGCTGAACGGCTGATCAGCAAGGCCGTTTTATCTTGATGCAACTGCAAATCGCTTGGTATTTTCGCGCGGAACGCTTCGAGGTTCAGCGAGATTTATCAGGTCTTCGGGGCCTGCATAGGGCGCAGGATATGCAGGGGCATTTCCCTACGTTCTATAGAGAATGTCATATCTTGATAGACATGACTGATACTTTCCTACGTAGCTATAAATAACCCTATGCAGTTTATGCATCCTATGCCTCTGCCGATGATCCTTTCGAGCCAAGGCAATAGTCGCACCCCGCAGGAACAGCCCTAACGCAGCAATCCCTGTCCGCCGTCGATCCAGACGGGCGTGCCGGTAATATGCCGGGCGCGTTCGGAGGAGAGGAAGAGGATCGTTTCGGCGACATCGTCGCTCGACCCGGCCTTGCCGCCGGTGATGGGGATTTCGCCCTCCGGCCAGATGACCGGTACTTCGGTTTCCTCGCGGTGGCGCGTGGTGGTGTTGGCGGAAATGCTGGTTTCGATCGCGCCGGGGCAGACGGCGTTGACGCGGATGCCGTGTTTGCCGAGTTCCAGCGCCAGTTGCTGGACCATGGCGACCTGACCAGCCTTGGTGGCCGTATAGGCCGTGGCGCCGGGTGTGGTGAAGGTGCGGGTGCCGTTGATGGAGGAAACGACGACGATCGCGCCACCGTTCATCTTCAGATAGGGCACGGTGAGATGCAGGGTCAGATAGGTGCCGCGAAGGTTCACAGCCATCGTCTGATCCCATTCGTCGGGTTTGAGATCGTCGATCGGCGCCCAGACGCCGTTGATGCCGGCATTGGCGACGACGATGTCGATACCGCCAAAGGTCTCGATCATCTTGTCGATCGCGATGCGCATCTGTCCTTCGTCGCTCGTATCAGCAGTCAACTCGATCGACTGGCCGCCGGCCGCGACAATCTCCTTGCAGGTCTGCAATACCTCGCTTTCGGTGCGGCTCAGCACCGCGACCTTTGCGCCCTCAGCGGCGAGCTTCAATGCAGTTGCCTTGCCGATGCCGGAGCCTGCGCCGGTCACCAATGCGATCTTTCCCTGCAACTCCATGAGCCGCTCCTTTTGCCTCTGCCGGTAAGGGCAATGAACAGGGCGGCTCTTGGTTCCGGCGCGATCGTGCGAGGAGGCTATTTCAGGAGGCTGTGGCGCAGCGCCCACTTTTCCGGTCCGTGAACGGCGGCGAAGAGCAAGCCGGCCAGAAAAGAGAAGTGATCGACGAAAAAGCCGAATTCGGCCTGGTTCTGCTGCCAGAGGGACGGGCCATGGAAGGAAAAGGCGAGGAAGATCACGTAGATGCCGGCAAGCAGGCTGGCCTCGCTGAAGAAGGCGCCTGATATGAACGCGAGCGCCAGCGCGATCTCGAAGAAGGCGGCGACCCAGGCGAGGAATGTCGCCATCGGAAAACCGGCCGACGTGATGTAGCCGGCGGTCGCGCCGATATCGGCGAACTTGAAGCCGGCAGCCATGAAAAAGATGAAGCTGAAGATGATGCGGGCAATGATGATTGCGATTGCTCTGGCCATTGTGAAATCTCCTCTTTGAGTTCCACTATGACGGGTGAAGCGCCTGATATCCGACATGGCGAATGAAAAAGGACCGCTTTCGCGGCCCTTCTGATTACCATTCGGCGAAGCTGCCGTCTTCGTGGCGCCAGATCGGGTTGCGCCAGCGATGGCCTTCCTTGGCGCGCTCGATGACATAGGCTTCGTCCACTTCGACACCGAGGCCGGGGCCTTGCGGAATGGAGACGAAACCGTCGGCATACT